>CAYLVN010000288.1:0-5014 GCA_964387115.1 uncultured Fibrobacter sp. | reverse complement strand
CAAGACTGGCGTCTTCGACAGGCTGGAGCGAAAGAGGGGGCACCCTCTTCCAAAAGATCTTGATTAATAATAATTAGTACTTGTATTGGGGGCACCCTCTTCCAAATAGTCTTTATTCTTAGTTATTACTTTTATTGGGGAGAAAAAGAGGACAGGGTTATCCCCTGCCCTCAAATTTACCAGAAGTGATTACTTGCTCACTGCAGCGTAATGGTAGTCAGTGAATGCGGCGGAAGAGAGATCTTCATCCCCTCAGTCACATCTATATTCGACACTGCAGGACCCTTCAAACCACTGGCGGCAGTAAGCTGACTCATGGCTGCTTTACCTTTGAAACCAGGAACTGAGATAACTGTCTGAGCAGTGGTTTTTGGAAACTTGTTTACTATCATCAGCGACTTTTTCCCGTTATCCACCGATAAATAGCTTGTAACATTGTCACTTGATGTTTCCGACTTTAAGAGACTTCCGCGGCCAAGGCTCTGGCTTGCCATCTTGAAGGCCCAGTATGACGGACGAGGGACGTTGCTGCCGTCCGGGGCTCCGGTACGTGACAGATAACCGTAATCACCACCCTGTACTGTGACATCATTGTGAATATCCCAGTAAGATGCCTGATCGATGTTTATCTTTGTGAGCATCCCAAGATAATCCGCCACAAAGAGACCATTTACAATAGAAAGTGTCTGGGGGCCCGGCTCGAAATCCACAGAGTTCCACTCGGTGAGCCAGATCTCATATTTCTTCCCCGGCACACCACTAGCATTTACCTGATTGCGTACCCCGCCAAGGATATCAACCAGTGTCTGGGGCGCAGAAAGCAAGCCCGCGTCATTTTCAGCCCCGGTATGCTGGGGGTAGTGGTGGACATTGATTCCATCGGCAACATCTTTTGTCTGCTCAAAGACCGTTTTGTTCCAGTCACCTTCTAAAACTCCTACAACCGTTACCAGGATAGAGGGATCAACCTCTTTCATGGCCGTTATGAACTCGTGGGCTTTTTTGCCGTACTCCTCAGCAGTGCAGTGGTTTGCGTGCCAGGTCCCGTAAAGTTCGTTACCCACTTCCCAATACTTTACATCTGCCTTCTTTGTAACATTGCAGTGACGAACCCAGTCAGCGGCTTCCTGTGCGGTACCGGTGCCGAAATTGACCGTTATCATGGGTGTGGTGCCGGTGTTTTTGCAAAAATCAAGAAACTCGTCGATATCTACCATGAAGTCTTTTTTGGAAAGCACCTCTTTCCAGTGGTCCTCATCGGCACGAAGACCTCCGGGGTATCGGAGCACCTTGTGATTGACAGCTTTCACATACTCGGCAGTCTCCTTATGAAGCATATCACCATCCCAGAGAGCGGCATTTATTCCAAACAGCCCGGGATTGATCTTCTCAGTGACAACCTTCTTCAGGTCTCCCTTGATAGTTACATCAATATTTACAGGAACCTCTTTTACCTTTGCCTTCCGGTCATTTGTGAGCCTGACATTGTCTACCAGATATACCCCGCGGGTTCCCTCTCCGGCAGCCTTGAAATCGATCATGCGCATACCGCCAAGATCAAACTTTCCGTTCTGCTCCGCATCTGCAGGCTGATAATAGGGAAACTTGGAGAAGTCTTTAAAGGGCACCAGGATTTCGGTCCACCCTTTTTCTCCACCGGTTGTAGCCACAAAGATCTCATTTCCTGCATCACTGACCTGAACCGTCACAGGCTGGTAGGGTTTATCGGTGTAAAAGTCAAATTTCAATCCCCAGTGCTTTGTCCAGTCACGCTCACTATTCTGGCGACCGTTTATATCATAAGCATAGGTAACGTCGCACCAGTCATTATTCCGGAATGTTATCTCCAGCGCCTTTTCTCCACCTTTTGCAGCCGTTGATTTGGCAAACCGGAAACTTACTTCCGATTTGGGGCCATTTGAGCTCTCCCATTTCTGATCCTTTTCGCTGTCGAAATTGTGAAGCATGATTTCCGGAGCATCGGATTTAAAAGCATTCCAGTAATCGGCGGGATCAACATATCCTGGAATTGATTCGATAACCGCGATATCTGAGACGTAAAGAGTTACCGGTTCTCCGGCACCGATCCTGTTTTCACCTTTATTTACTGAAAAGCGGATCTCATTGATCTTCTTCCAGTCTGTCTGGTCAACAGCCTCCACTTTTTTATTATCATCCCAGTAGCGCCCCTGATCCAGGAAACGGCGTATTGGAATCATGTAGTATCTCCATGAAGTATCCAATTCCCCAAAATCTGCCATGGCCAGTTTTGTCTGCACTTTCTTTCCATCACTCTCATCATCGATAATACCCACGTAAACGCTCTTGACACCGGGAGCACCTTTGGCCCAGAACGCCAGACCCGCGCTTCCGGCACCCCGGTATTTGGCCAAATCAAGGCTCTTTCCATCTCCAAGAGCTACTGTAACACCCGAGTAGTCGTTTCCATCCATGTAGCAGGCCAGTATTCCATCTTTACCGCTTCCGGGCTGAACGACATGAGCAGTCTTGCCACCGTAAACATAAGGGAAACCTCCGGCAGGGATCTCATTTCTAAAGATTACCGCAACCTCTTTCACCTGGGGCTTATCTGAATTTTCGGGGCTTGCGACAGTCTCTTTTTTGGCATCCCAGAACTCTTTACTGTCAACCTCCTCCTCAGTATCTGCGGTATTGAGTGATGATCCACCTATCGTTTTAAGCTCTATTCCGCAGCTGCTGATAAGAAAACAAGCCAGCAGCATCGGATAAACCAACTTTCGTGTCATTTGAAAACTCCATTTTTGATTAGTTAAAGGATTATTAATAAGAACTCAACTACAATACTGATAATATTCATTATATTTTCTAATATAAGTAGAAAAAACGTTACTTATTAAACTATTCTATTATAGTATTCCGGCCAAGACTCATAAGCCATTGTTTTTATGGCTGAATGCGGGGCTCTTTAAAGGAGGTCTTTCTATGCGGTATATGCTTATTTCACTGCTGTTTCTTGGGACAGGTGTATTTGCATATGACAAAGAGTTCTCACAATCTGAGGCTTGTTACCTCACATTGAAAGTGACCGGCGAGAAACCGGATCCTGATGCTTCAGTTGGTTCAGGTGTCATCGAGGTCTTTATGGTCGATGGAAACAAAGCGCCTCTTGAGGGTATAGAGATAACACTTCAGGCAAATGGCGGCACTTTTCAATGCTACTCATCCGGAAGCATCGATGAGAGCTCTGAATCCGATTCGCTGCTGCGGGCGTGCTTTAAAACAGATGCACAGGGAAAGGCCAGAATTCACTTTGTAAATATCCCGTTCAACCTCCCTGTAAATATCAAAGCAGCCGCTGAGTGCAGCGGAATGACAGTCTACGGAAAAGGAAGCATTTTGCTGAAGAAACAGACTCGTCAGACAAAATAATGCTTCGTTATCAGATGAATAAAGAGCTCCAACTGTTCAAATCCCTGCTCTCTCCTGCAGCCACCGTTCCGCCTCGATAGCGGCCATACAGCCGCTTCCTGCGGCGACGATGGCCTGGCGATAGTGGGGGTCCTGCACATCGCCGGCCGCAAAAAGTCCGTCAATGCTGGTTTTTGTTGAGTCTGGAGCTGTTTTTATGTACCCCAGTTCATCTTTTTGTAGCGGCCCTTTAAGAAACGATGTGTTGGGCTGATGACCGATTGCCTCAAATGCCCCGGCTACAGCTATCTCTGAGAATTCACCGGTTACAGTATCCTTGAGCCTCAATCCATTCAGGCGTGTCTCCCCTAAGAACTCATCAACGATCTTGTTCCAGAGGATAGAAATTTTAGGATGAGTGAGGACCCGTTTCTGCATCACTTTACTTGCCCGGAACTCATCTCTTCTGTGAATAAGGTAGACTTTGGAACCAAATTGAGTCAGATGCATCGCTTCTTCCAATGCAGTATCTCCGCCGCCGATAACCGCCAGCTCTTTATTTCTGAATACAGGAAGGGCCCCGTCACAAACCGCGCAGGCTGAAATGCCTCTTCCCCAGAACTTTACCTCAGATTCCAGCGGGAGCCTCTTTGCGGTGGCACCAGAGGAAACGATCACAGAATCGGCTGTATAGATCTCCTCAGACATGGACAGAATTTTAAAAGGATAAGAGTTCAGGTCAATTTCTAAAACGTCCTCGGTTATAAGACGGGCGCCGCTATTGATAGCCTGCTGGCGCATGTTGGCCATGAGCTGCTGACCCAAAATCCCTTCCGGGAAGCCGGGAAAGTTTTCAACCGTATTGGTGATCATCAGCTGTCCGCCGGGAATCCCTCCACTCTGAAACCCTTCAAACAGAAGAGGCTGCATATTTGCACGTGCAGCATAGACAGCGGCAGTAAGTCCAGCCGGACCCGAACCTATTATCACTAAACGCTCTGGCATGAATCCTCCTGATTAAGACGCTTTTTAGCGTTTCCTCTATTCAAGTACCTGTCATCTTATAATAAAGTAACGAGAAATTCATCATAAAATAATATGAATACTGAAGAAAATAATTTTACCCCAGATCCTGAGATAATTCAGCCTTTCAGGCTGTTCAGGAATCTGGCCAGTTTCTATTAACTTTCAAGGGAATCTCTAAAAGGAAAAATCAGACAGCAACGTTTTGTTCACCGGCCTTGTTTCCCAAGTCCGGGAGGCTACAAACAGTTTTAATCTACCAGTGCGGCCGCAAGAGCGTTTGCAAATGTAATAGCCTTGCTTGCCTGCACAACTGATGGTGTCCATTACCCCACCGGTTGGGAGCGCTCATCGTGAGCGCGGAGCGGATTAAAAAACTTGGGACAGATTTAAGGTTGGATCTATTGATAGAAGAGAAGGTAATTGTCGATTTAAAAGGCAAAAGAATTTGTAACAACAATTGACCGTCAAAAAATACTATCATATTTACGTTTGAGTCATAAAAAACTGGGACTAATTATTAATTTTCATGTTGAAAAACTGAATGATGGAGTTGAGCGGATAGCAAACGGTTTAACAGAATAAAAACCAGAAACAGGAT
>CAYLVN010000287.1:415-5017 GCA_964387115.1 uncultured Fibrobacter sp. | reverse complement strand
CAATAATAGCGCAGCCAAAAATGGTGGCGGCGTATACATTAGAAGTAATGATGAATCAAAATTTATTAATTGTATAATTGCCGATAATATGGCAGCTGAGGGTGGTGGAGCGGGGTATATTCACTTCTATAGCTACCCGCGATTCTATAACTGTACGATCAGTAATAATACTGCGGGCGAACGGGGCGGTGCGTTTTACGTCTTTGAATTTGTCAAACCCAGATTCACAAACACGATTATCTGGAATAACAGTGCTCCAGAGGGTACACAGGTCTGGGTATATGACCCCGATTCTCGTCCGGAATTTCGTTACTGTGTTGTAGAGGACGGGAAAAAAGGGATCGACGGTAATGGGTATGCTGGAAAATTTGATACCGTTTCTGTTGACGACCCTGAATTTGTCAATATGTTAAAGGGTAATTTTTCATTGTCTGCAAAATCGCCGTGTGTCAATGCTGGAACTTCGGTGCTTGAGAATGGTTTTGAATTGCCACTCAAGGATATCGCAGGTAATAAACGGATTAATCAGGGGATTGTTGATATTGGAGCGCTTGAATACACCGGTACAGTCGAAACGATAAGCAGGCCATCGGTTGACACCAAAAATCACAAAATTTCCTGTTCCAAATCAGGAGCCGGTTGTATTGTGATAGATCTTTCTGCTTTTACGGAATCCAAGCCTTTAACAAATCTGACTGTGGATGTTTTTTCCCTGGCCGGAAGGTTGATATACACATTATCCAGGACCAGTGTTTATTCGCATAAGCTTGAGTTGCCCGGATTGAATAAGTATGGTTCAGGCATTTACTTTATAGAGCTCGGAGACGGGCGCAGGCACCTGGGAACACTCTCTTTCAAGATGGATTGAGCAGTTGCGCTGTATTGTCAGGAATATCGCACTCTGTTTATTACCTGACTTATGCACCCGGGACTAAGGGTGAATTGTACTTATCCCTTGTGAATAAAGACTCTCACAAATATTTCTGCTACAAGGTCTAAACGCACTTCGTCCCTCCCTGGATGCATTAGTTAGATATTACCATTGTAGAACAGATGATCTTGTTTTCCAGTACCTCAGTTTCTATTTCCTGGTTCTTTATATAATCCAGGAAAAGTTTTTCCTTTTCAGGATATTTCTCTATCAGCTGGAGGCAACGGGTTTTTATTTTCACTAAGATCTCATCGTCTGTACTTCTGATCTGGTCCTGGTTGCCGGTTTTTTCATCTTTGAGTTTCATCCCTGCCTTATTAATCTGTTCTATAACCGAGGATCTCTTCTGAAGCGAAGGATGAGAAAAGTTGCTTAAATCGTCAATATAGCCGTCACTGATAATAAAAAAACCGTTTCGTTTCAGACAGCCGGAGAGAGTAGTTAAAGTCTGGAAATAATCTCCGAAAACAGGGCCGATCGAGCCCAATATTATGATATCAAAATCAGAGAGATTCCTGACAGCTATCCTGATGTCGTCTGTTTTGAAAAAACAAAGAGAACTAACTCTGAACTCTTCTGCTTTCCGTTTTGCGAATTCGATAAACTCCTCTATTCCATCAATACCCATGCAGTGACATCCTAATGCACTGGCAACCTTAACCGGAACGGCGCCTTTTCCACAACCAAGGTCAAGAACCCTGAGTGACCTGTAATCTGAAGCATGTTTTTTGATGAGCCCGATTATTTCCTCCGGGTCGGAACCGATCTCCCAGAGGTCCTGAAGAATGAAGGAAAGAAAAGGGAAAATCTGCGTATCTGTTCCATCCATCGCTTTTACAACACTCTGTTTCATTGATTCAATATACATACAGAAGTCCTTTCAGAAACTAGACTCTATACATAGAAATGAACAACAACCTTCCGCTTTTCATTATTTTAATCTGTCACAAATCTTCTCACCTTCACTGAGCATCATTGCCATATAATTATGAAACAGCTTGGTGACAATTGACCCGGGGAGAACCTCAGCTCCATTGTTTGCTGCAGCTTTACTCAGAACAGAGATTGCCCTTGTTCCGCCCAGTACCTTGAAAGGAAACCCCATCGTGACAAAAGGGAGAACCTTTTTGCCTTTAAGGTCTGTGTTTTTCAGGAATGCTGGAATCACCGGTGCTGATGAGAATGCCCAGACCGGGGTTCCGATCAGCACTGTATCATAGGAGGAGATATCGGGGGAATTGCTGATTTTGAAATTTTTCGCACCCGGATGAACATCGCCGGTAACCTTAAGGTCAAAAAGATCGGTGGCATGCTTTTTACTTTTAAGCTTTTTTTCTATGATTTCAGCAAATTTACGGGTGTTTCCGGTCTGGGAGTAGACTACAATCGCAATTTTCATGATAGTGATAGCCTCCGTAATAGAAGTGGAGTGATGGTATCTGGCGTAATATAATATTTACACTTTCAAGGCGAGGGCTGGATATATCTGCAACAAAGAATCCTCATTTCTGGCGCACCTGCGATTTGCTTAAACCTTTCTGCTACAAGATTTATACCCAAATCGTCCCTTCCCGGATTCGTAATAGGTAATAAGTGTGATGTGGGTCGAAAATTTAATATTCACAGGTACACTGTAATGATTTCCGGGCTTATGCAGTAATTTCTATCCTGTTTTGATCAGGATCCAAAATGCAACTTTCAAAATACCCGTCCCCGGTTCTCCTGGGCTCACTTACAACTTCATATCCATCATTTTTTAACCTTCTTGTCAGTTCTAAAACCATTTGTTCACTTCCAACCGATATTGCAAGATGAATAAATCCCAGATATTGTCTAAGCGGATCATTTTTATTCTCTGGAATCTCAGGCATCTGCATTAATTCCAGTTGCGGGCCATCTTCAAACATAAGAAAGTAAGATTGAAAGTTGTTCTGTACATTTTCATATTTTTGATTAACTTTTGCAGTAAAGTACTTTACATAGAAATCTTTAAGCCGTTCTATATCATTTGACCATAAAGCAATATGAGCTATTCTCATTATTTTCTCCGATTTTCAGGAACCATGATGGCCATCAATCGATTCATGAACGCATCATTCAATTGGTTTGAAATGTTTACTCTACTGCATATTGACCCGCTGAACCTTGAAATAAAATAAATATTACCAGACTGCCATTATTGCCGGCTATATTGGTATGCGGATATATCAGGTTGAATTTTTTCTCCTGAATGATCACTCACGATCCTGATCACACTGACCTGTTAAGGTACAGATAAAAAAAGGTGTTGCGCCCCCGATTCAGGCTTTTATTTTCTGTTCGCAAAATGAAGGCGCTCTATCTGTTTTTTCCCGGTTTACCGCTGTCTGCGGGTTATGAGAGCCATACATTCATGGTATTCTGAGCCGGGATTATCGTGCCGCGGATGTTGCCCTGACTATTCTGGGTTGGACAATTTTTTTGTAAAGCTTCCCCTGAGTCGGGCTCTGGAGCATATCATGATTATCTGGTCATGGTGGTTATAATTGGGTTTATCCTGGCTATGGGTGTCATACTTATAGCCATCGAACCGGGCACTGTAACGTGGTTCTTACTGAGGCATTGGTTCTGGAACGCCATTTCTGTCATACACGCTTATAAGCGTTAAGCGTCGTAATGCAGCTACCGTTTTTCGGTTTTTCGTAAAAAAATTTTAAGAAAATGTACAAATTGTGATTTTCGTCACAATTCAATTAATATTTAAAAATTAAATTTTGATTGTTCGTTTAAGTCATTTGTTTCCAGGAAGATAGCTAAAGAGCTGAAAACAAGATAAGACTCATCTTCACCCTACCAAGTGCAGAATGGGAATTATATGTATGCTGCAAATACAATTGAACCTGAAAGGAACTGACAAAAAAACAAATAGTTAGTTTAAAATTGCATTTGTCAGGTCGTTATTAATGGCTCAGGGTTTACCACCAATCATCACCACTAAAGAAGGGAAAAGAAAAATGCGGAATGAATTCAGGTTTACCGTGACTTAAACTCACTATGGTTTTTTATCCAGTTGGCGTTGCTGTTTTTTAATATGGGAATGGCCACAATGGTCTGGGATGAGCCCGCTACCAAAATCCATAGATTAAAGAATTTATGGATAATTAAAAAGCATTTGTTTTAATACTGCGCAAGGAAGAGAAATTATCTGTTCAGAAAGCAGTATTAACCACTTGTAATGAAGTCGGCGTTATTGATTCGACACTCATCGGACTTTGGCAGATATAATTGATTCTGGCCCCCTAAGGTTATCATATCTTTTTTTGAGCGTTAACAAACCGTAATTGTTTCGAAGTATCAGGGCAGGTAGATACGATGGTTCGTTTTTGGTCTCAAGAGTAAATATTCAATCTTTTACTGATAAACATTTAGAGGTACCCTTAAGTAGTAACTACAGGAGGAATAATGAAAAAACTACTGTTTCTTTTCTTGCTGACGGTAACCGCAAGTTCACAATTTTCTTTGACCTATGCCGAAGAGATGCGTGCAATTTTTGATTTATGGAACGGGGATATGAATAATTTATCTTCAGTTGGCAGTGATGATGCTTATCAATTATACAGGCGAATGGGCTATAATACGCTGATTCAGATTGTCCCACTCAGTGGAGATCCGGGCAATTGGAATTTGGATGC
>CAYLVN010000287.1:0-405 GCA_964387115.1 uncultured Fibrobacter sp. | reverse complement strand
TCTTGACAATGGATCCTGCTTATCGCACGGATCTTGTTGACTCAATTCGACATCAAAGGGACAGGGCGAGAGCTGCCGGTCTTAATTATTGTCCATTTTATAACGGATGGGGTTATGGCGGGCCGTCATCGACGATAAACACGAGGTCAAAAGCGTCAATTTACAGGGAAGTAGACTCGATTGTAACAATAAATTATTACGGTAGTAATATTTATGATGGATTAACAAAACAGCTTACCAGTTGGGCTACTAATGCAACGGTAAGCTTTAATGGGGGTGTTCCCAGCATTGAGTATGAGGGTGGTCCAAGCGAAGGGGCTGCTAAGATCTGCATGCAGACAAACTCATCAGTCATCTCTACTACAGAACTGATAGATAACCAATGTTACAATTTCCGTGCTACTG
>CAYLVN010000286.1:0-5031 GCA_964387115.1 uncultured Fibrobacter sp. | reverse complement strand
GTCCTTTTGGCAAACGTGGTGCGGATCTTTTCTCCTTTTTCAAGCAGGTGCTGCACCAGAGCCTCCGGCATGGGTTTATCGGAGGATTCAGGGGGCAGCGGATAAAGAGATTTATAGTGATTGAATTCCTGCAGATCGTAAAGCAGTTCGAAAATATCGGTAAGGTCGGGATCAAGCAGGGTTATTTTCTGCTCAAGAACAATATCGAGGCGATTAATGCTGAGCTGGTTAGAGGGATTAAGAAAACTGTTATCGTGCCAATCAAGCAGGTACCTGTATGCTATGACTATAGGCCAAATAGAACCATACCGGGCAGTTTTCCCCGGATGCTCATAAAGATATGAGTTGAGGGATAAAATGAGACTGTCTGCTAAAGCCCGCTTACCGGTCGAATTGAGTGAGGAGCCGCTCCCCAGATTCATTTCCGCTGTCAGCTTTGTAAACTGCTCATTTATCTTTGTAAATTTCCGCGAGCTCTCTCTTGTTTCGTAAATACTGTTTTTAACATACACCACAGCCGCAATTAGGCATACTGCGGCTATTACGGTCAGAGCAATTTTTATCCTCAAATTTCCCGGACGTGGCTGTTCCTCAACATTAACTTCTTTTTCAAGTAATGGCTGAGTGTCCGGCTTTAGAAAAAGCTCCACGCCTTTTGAGTCACTTATTGCATATTTTTCTTTTGACAAGATATGCCTCTTTAACCTTTTACCATTCTTTAAGGTATTTTTCTATTACTTCAGCGTTAAAGCCTGAGGAATCCAGTTGTGCATATGCGTTTTTTAATGACAATACCAGATCCTTTTTGCTGTGTCGATTTACAGAAATGTAAAACGGCGAAGCGAGTTCCGGGATATTGAGCACTTCCTCAAAATCAGACAGGTAATAACCCTGGCTGCGGACCGTGAAATTCACCCCGTTGCGGTCTGCAATAATCAGGTCTGTTTGTCCAAGCATCAGTCTGTTTACCATCTCCTCCAGTGAGACCGCAAAATTTTCCTTTCCTGGCTCAATACCATGTTTGAGAAGAAAGTCGTGGAAATAGGAATCTTTGATCAGGCAGTAACGGTAATTTTTTATCCCGTCTATACCGGGCAAGTCGATTTTCTTCCTGCTGCTGCGTGCAAAGATTCCTGCCTGCTCCACCCAGATAGGCCCGATCCATATAAAGAGGCTCTCTCTCTCCATGGTCTTTGCAGTAGAAAAAATGAGTGTGTTTGGCCTTCTAAGAGCTATCCGGTAAGCTTTACTCCAGTCTTCAAATTTTATTTTTGCGTCAACGTGCGCTATGGTAAGCATTTTCTGCACAATTTCACTTGCAAAGCCCAATGCTGAATCCCTGTAGATATAATTGGATGGCGGCCAGTTTTCAGTGTAAACAATTACCTTTTCTTTATGACCCCCGCAAGCGGCAAAAAAAATCGGCAATCCGCATATAAGCCCGGCGCAAACTATTCTTGTCAGCATCATATTTTAATCCCGCTTGAATTCAACAGGTTTCAGTCCATAAGAGCGGCATAGCTGATAAAACCGGGATTGTGAAATCCCCAGTATGGCCGCAGATCTGGGAACTGAACCCATCTGTGCTTTGAGTGTCGTTATAAAAAGATCTCTTGTCAAAGTCTTGACCTTTTCTGCCAGGCCTCTATCGTGATCATTGCAGCCCTCTTCTGCCAGTGATTCTCTGTGAAAGCCAAGTGACCCATCACCGGAAACCGTTACACGACGGGCTATATTTTCCAGTTCCCGGATATTTCCCGGATACCTGTATTCCTCGTAGAGATATTTTTTCAGTCCCAGCGATAAAACCGGCACTGTTTTGTTTACTTCTGCAGCACATTTACGCATAAAATGGCTGAGCAGATCCGGGATTTCTTCCCGTCTTTCTCTAAGTGGCGGGATCCTGAGCTCAAAACAGGCTAACCGGTAATAGAGATCCGATCGCAGACGCCCGCTTGCGATCTGCTCATGAATATTTCTGTTTGTGGCTGCGATCACACGTGTCTGCACATGTATCACCTTGTCACTTCCCAGCCGCTGGATTTCTCCAAACTGAACTGCCCGAAGAAGCTTTACCTGTATGTACTCTTCCAGTTCTCCAATCTCATCCAGAAACAATGTGCCCCCGTCAGCTTCTTCAAATTTGCCTGCCCTGTTCTGATGCGCACCGGTGAATGCACCTCTGGTATAACCGAAAAGCTCCGATTCGATCAGATTGGAGGGGATAGCACCGCAGTTGACTGGAAGAAAATTGTTCCGACCGCTTATTTGATGAATCAAACGGGCGAACATCTCTTTACCAGTTCCCGATTCTCCTGTTATCAGAACCGGATAGGGAGTGACAGCCCAGCGTGCACTCTCTTCCATCAGGGAGCGGATTGTCCCGCTGTCACCTATAAAATCGGGATTTTTGATATTGACAAGTGCCTTTTCTGGTGCACTGGATTGGGTTTTGCGCGATAAATTTGTTTCTTTGAAATCCAGAAGCGAGGTCCTTATCTCATCAAGCTTTGCCGAAACCTCCTGCTTTACTCTCGCATACTCGTCTTTGACCAGTACACCACCGCGCAGCACCTCAATGTGGAATAGAAGCTGCTCTAGAGAACAGCCTGCAGGTGGCGGGTTGTTTCCGGCGGCTCTTGACAGTGGCATTATCTTGATTTTTGCATCACTCATCCGTGGCTTTCCTTCCCAAGCTGCTGTGATGCCATCGAGTAATAAAGGCCTCTTTTCTCCATCAGTTCATCATGAGTCCCTTTTTCCATAATCACACCATTGTGCAGATAACAGATCTGATCCGCATCACGGATTGTGCTCAAACGATGTGCTATGACAATCGAAGTCCTCCCGCGCATTATTTTTGTGAGGTGCTGCTGAATTTTTTTCTCAGATTCGGCATCAAGAGCTGAAGTCGCCTCATCAAAGAGAAGGATTGCCGGGTTTCTGAAGAGCGCTCTGGCAATACAGACACGCTGGCGCTGTCCACCCGACAACTGCAGGCCTTTATCTCCGATTTTTGTCTTATATGCATGTGGAAAATTGACAATAAATTCGTGTGCAGCTGCAAGTTCGGCCGCCTGAACGATATCTTTTTCTGATGGATTGACATATCCTAAAGCTATATTCTCTGCAACCGTGGCGTTAAAAAGGAAAGAGTCCTGAAGAAC
This sequence comes from uncultured Fibrobacter sp., assembly GCA_964387115.1. Classification (GTDB taxonomy): domain Bacteria; phylum Fibrobacterota; class Chitinivibrionia; order Chitinivibrionales; family Chitinispirillaceae; genus JAAYIG01. The sequence continues at coordinate 1,864 of CAYLVN010000286.1, read as the reverse complement.
CCAGCCGATATTTTTACGCAGTGAATTTATGTCTATACTGGCGATATCGATACCATCAATGTATATAGATCCTGATACCGCCCGTAGAAAACCCGGAATCATCTTTACTAGTGTCGACTTACCGCAACCGGATGAGCCGACAAATGCTGTCTGAGAGCCTGCCGGGATTTTCAGGTTCAAATTATTTATGACTAAAGGAGAATCCTCATCACCATACCTGAAACACAGGTCCTTAAACTCAATCTCTCCCCGGGGATTATGAAGAAAGATTTTCTGCTGCTGATTTGCACTGAGCGGCTTCTCTTCCGGTTCAGCCTCCAGAACATCATTAAGGCGGTCCATACTGGTTCTGACCTGCTGGAAATCGTTGTACAACCCGACCAATCCCATAAGAGGGCCAAGCACAGAACCGATAATCGCGTTAAACGCCATCAGCTCACCTATAGTCATTGAACCGTTTATCACCTGCATTGCTCCATACCACATGATGGAAATTGAAGAAGCGGTATTAACTGTCTGGCTGACAATCCCGGAGAGCAGGTTCAGCTTGTTCATCCTGAAGCTCATGTTTACTGTCTGCAGATACTTATCTTCCCATCTTGCGCGGATGTTCCATTCAACGCCGTTTGCCTTTATTGTTTCTATGCCCTGAATGGACTCTATCATGAGTGAAGACTGGTCTGAGGAAACCTGAAATATCTGATTGCTGAGTTTAATAAAAATCGGCGTAAAGACAAGCATCTGCGCGATATAAAACGGAATAAAGAGAAGAACTATAAGACTGAGCCGGGCGTTATACATGAACATGATATTGGTAAAGACCGCCAGCATGATCAGATTCAGGATTGTCGATATTATTGTATTTGTCAGTATCCCCCGAACTTTTCCGTTTTCCCCGAAGCGGGTAATGATATCACCGATTTTACGCTGGTAGAAAAACTTCATCGGCATCGACAGCACATGCCGGTAGAATTCCGCCAGCATCCGGAAATCCATCTTCGCTGTTATATGCGCACCAAGTAAACTTGACGCTCCAGAGGTCAGTGCCGAGAAAAATGCTACAAGAACCATTCCCAGAAGCATCATATTGAGCAGTGTCACATCTTTGTAAACTACCACTTTATCAACGATAGCCTGGGTGAACAGAGGTGTAGCAAGCCCTAAAAGGTTCATGATAAAAGCGGCAAGCAGAATCTCAAAGAGAAAGAAACGGTATGGCTTTAAATAGCCCAGAAAGCGAAACACAGGATTTTTTGCGGGCGTGATCTCCTGCAGTTTCAATGTGGGTTCAAGCTCAATAGTAAAGCCGGTCCAGTTTTCCTTGAAAAACGCATGGGTGTATTTTTTGATGCCCAGATCCGGATCTGCAACCCAGACATACTTGCTGTTCATGCGGTACAATACGATATAATGGAAGCCCTGCCAGTGCACAATCATTGGAAACTTAAGCTGTTTGAGTGCCGGCAGCGTCGATTTCAGGCCACGGGCACGATAGCCGAGATTTTCGGCCGCTCTGCAGACAGCAGCCATGGTTGCCCCGGCAGTACTGACATTCGCCATTTCCCTCACCTGGCCCATCGAAAGCTGCAAGCCATAATATTTCGATATCATGGTCAGACAGGCTGCTCCGCAGTCGGTTTCATCATGCTGCTTCAGCCAGGGGAATTTCTTTGAGCCTGCACTGAAGTATTCTACCTTTTCATCCGAAGCCTTTTGGGCTGAAAGTTTGAGCTGCTGCTGGCGCTCCTCCTCTTTTTCAAAGCGGATAATTCTTTCTCTGAATAAATCCGGCAGATCGGGAGCATGATGGAAGAAAGAGGGAAGATGTTCGGGTGGAATTTCCAGCACAACCGCACTTTCACCG
>CAYLVN010000285.1:967-5046 GCA_964387115.1 uncultured Fibrobacter sp. | reverse complement strand
GTTTCAAATCATTGGCAGATTTTATGCTCTATAAACTTTCTGAATACAGTTTTCATCAGGTCAAATGCCGAGGCTTACCATATGATATTCAGGAATCTACGGTTTCAAATTCTGATTGCAGTGGCTGTTTTCAGTTGCGGTCAGGCGTTCTGTGACGGGCTCCCGGGAGAATATTTATTGTCAAACAGATGGAGGCAGGTTTTCCTGTTCAGGTCGCCTGTTGACAATCCTGCATTTTTGATGGAAGAGCAGTACTCCACTGTGAGGGCAGTAAATTACTTCCCCTTTAACAGCGGCTCTCTTTTGATGGAGGCCGGGGTGGTGTATCCATTTGATCTTTATAATACCGCCGGGATCAGCATCATCGCCGAGAGGGGAGGAGAGGTGCGGGGGTATTCCTTTGAGGGTGACAGCCTCACAGACGGCAGATCCTCAAGAAACAACAACATTATTCTTACCGGATCTTATGCGTCAAATCCATGGGGAAGGCTCTCTATAGGGGCAAATTTGAACCTTGCATATCAGGGAAATTTCGGAGAACCGAAATTCGGCTGCGGAGGGGATCTGGGCTTGAGTTTCAGAGTGCTCTTAGACCCGCTTCTGGGGTATCATGTTCTGGGTTTGACATATAAAAACCTTCTTTCCCCGGGAGTGTCAAGGTATCAGGCCATGCCTTTTTCATCGCAGATCTCCACTCAGTACCATGCCGGTCTCTTTGGCAACAGGGTGACTCTGGATTACCAGATTTCATTGAGCGATTTTATGGCCCGGCCATCTATTTTTGCCGATCGCAAGGAGCTTGAATGGGACATGGAACTTCAGCTTGGATTCAGTCCCGTTTCCTACTTTAATGTGAAAGGTTTTACAGATGTCAATCAGTGGAGCAGGTTCGGAAGTGTGGGGTTTGCTCTGGGCGCAGATCTCTCATACCTTAACAGGGGAAAAGATCTCTCTTTATATTATCAGTTTCGCAAAAACCTCAACAGTGAACTCCTGGGATCCCAGTCGGTGTATGTCATAGCACAGTTTGGGACTCACAGGGAAGAACTGTATGCGCGGAAGATGGCAAATCTTGCCAGAATCTCTCCATCAAATCTCTATAACCAGGCGATGCTTGCCTACCATAATGAGAACTACTGGGATGCCTACATTCTTTTCTCACGCCTCTATGCCCAATATCCGGATTTCTTTAAAAACGATGCTGTGGCATACTACTCCGCTTCCAGTCTCGAAAACCTTGACATGAGAAAGTCAGCCCTTCAGTCTTATGCCGATTTAAAGAGCCGGTTCTCCAAAAGCAGCTTTGTTTACGATGCTGACCTGGGGATGATGAGAATACTCTACAGGGATGGAATGTACCACGATGTAGAGAGACAGTTCAGAGTAATAAGAGACAGTGATGCACCGGAGGGGATAAAGCAGTATGCGGCCTACTACATGGGAGAAACCGAAGTCATCCGCATGGAATACCTCAGGGCACTGGTCTATTTTGCGATGATTAATAGCGGACACGAGGCGTATGTGTTTGCTCAGCACTCTTCTGCCACTGTCCAGGAGGCCTCTGAAGGCCAGAGAACAATGATAATAGATCACCTGCGCAACGCTATCGATGCCGTAAATGTAAAGACTCCTGCACAGAGAGAAATTGTCAACCGTTCGCTTGTGCTCCTGGGCTATATCTACTACGAGGACAATTCACTCTCAAAAGCCGTAACTGCGCTCAGGATGGTGCCGGAGAACAGTTACTACTATGAGGACGCGCAGCTTGGGCTTGGGTGGCTGGCTGTGAAGGCGCAGCAGTGGAAAGACTGTATCTCTACAGGAAAGCTGCTTGTTTCACTGAGTAAAAAAAGAGTGATTCAGTGCGAAGGCAAACTTATCCAGGCCTATGGATTCATACAGCTGCAAAAATATGATATCGCCGAAAAACTGCTCCTTGAAGCAGCCGCGGAGCTTGATGCTTATGAGCTGGCTTCCTCCGGATATCTTGACAAAGAGAAGGTTAGGTACGACAGCACCCGCAACGCCTACGATTCACTGGCATCGACGATTGTAGTCAGTGCAAGAAACAGAATTCCTCAGAAAACTTTAATAGAACTGCATAAAAGACAGTCTGAACTCAAGGAGGGGATAGATACATATCTGCAGTTTTCAGATGAGCAGAAGAGGGAACGTTTTTTTGAAAGGGGTATCTTCATATTGAAAGAAGACCTGGAGTTTGCAATTGCAACAGTTCAGAGAATCAGGGCCGGTACCGGCGATCAAAAGAACGAGACAGAAAAATCCATCAACGATCAGATTGAAAAGCTCAAAGGGCAGATCCAGGAGATTGAAGAATAGGAAAATGAGGATCGGCTGTTAAAAGTAATGAGAGGGAAGAAAATTCTATGAAAAGGAATATGTTTTTCACACTGCTTCTCCTGATCTATGCAAACAGCATGGGTGTCACAGAAAACATCTATGTTTCAAGTGCCTTTTATTATGACAACAATGCAGACGGCTTCATTGACAGTATTATATTCAATTATTCCGGGATGGTAAAAGATGGTGATATACCTGCTTTCATCAATCTTCTCTCCATGCCATCCTGGCGTAACTTCTCAGTCCAGGGGGGGCGGCTGATTTCCGATAAATTGATAGAAATCAGAGTACGGGAAAACAGAACTACACCCATTACATCCGTTACCGCACAGGACGGCTTCCAGACACAGGAGGGAAAACTGCCTGGAGGGGGTACGCTGAAAGCCAATTCCTTTATGGCCCGCGACCGTCTCTCTCCTGTAATAGTCAGTGCGAATATGATTTCTTATAACGGGTTTATCGATTCCCTCAGGATAGTTTTCTCTGAATCAGTAAACAGCTTCTCTTCATCTGAGCCCTTTAACTTCAAGGTTCCTTCAGGGCAAAGCTATACCGTGAGTTTCTCCGGAATTGATCTGACCGGAAATACCTTCACCGGAGCGGTCAGCCAGGAGCAGAGCGGTGTTATTAAAGGAGGGGATTCTGTCTGGGTTAAAACTCAGGCTGCTATAGGCGATCCTTTGGGTAATTCCCAGCTTAATCCTGCAAACCGCAGGGTTGCCGTAACGGCAACGACAGTCAGTAATTCTGTGGATTTTACAAATGCTTACTATTACGACAGGGATGCCGATGGCTTCATTGACAGTATTATTATTACATTTACGGGAGATCTGCAGGCTGAGGATATCGATGCGATCACCGGGCTTCTTACACTTCCTCCAGAACGCAATTTTACTATAGAAAGGGCTTCTTTATCAGATGGCGGTGTGGTGCTTACAGTACGGGAGGATTCCTCAGAGCCCAGAACATCTGTGGGTTCCGGTGAAAAAATTCTCGTAAGTGGAGGACTTATCCCGGGGAGGCGTATTGTCGGTGAAGCGACACTTTCGATTCAGGACAGAGTTGCTCCTGTTCTTCTCAGTGCGCATCTGGAAACCCATGAAGTGGGTGATGATACACTGTTTATCACTTTCTCGGAAAGAGTAGCACCTGTATCAAGTGGACAGCCTTTTATTTTCCACAACGGCTCAGGAAGGTATTCGGTTGTGCTGTCATCTGTTTTCACCAGTGGAAATGAGTACACGGGGCGTATAATATCGGTTCAGCAGACAATGAATGTCGGGGATTCTGTCTGGATCAATACTGGTGTAAGTACACGCGATCTGTCAGGAAATACTCAGGGTAACGGCCTCAACCGAAGGGCGTTTTTATCTATCAACAATCTTGATCTACCAGTTGAAATAAGCTCTGCTGTATATTTTGACGACAATGGAAACGGGTTTATCGACAGGATTAATCTGGAATATTCAGGGCCGGTAAATACAGGAGATCTCCAGAGAATACTGGAACTGCTCAGCTTGCCATCTGCAAGAAATTTCGCAGTTCAGTCTATCTCTCAGTATAATTCATCCATAGTTTTACGTGTCAATGAGAGGCGCAGTCAGCCAAGAACATCCGTTTCCTCTGATGACAGAATCAGGGTGAATAAAGGGAGAACCCCCGGGGGCGGGTTTCTTGTAAGTAAAACACTTCAGGTAATCGACAGCGTCGCACCGGTT
>CAYLVN010000285.1:0-957 GCA_964387115.1 uncultured Fibrobacter sp. | reverse complement strand
TCCTCAGTGCTCATCTTGACTGGTATGGGCAATCAAACGACATTTTAAGAACCGTGTTTTCGGAATCGGTAAAAAGTAACTTTTCTCAGCGCCCGTTTCTTTTCAAGCAGCCCGGTGGAGGAATTTATGTGGTGCTTGTAGAAAACAGCACCATTAATGGTGACCGCTTTTCCGCGCGGGTGGTCTCGGTCTCTGCTGGAAACGGAATGCAGGTCAATGATTCAGTATGGATTAATACAGAAGCCGGAATCTCAGATATTCCGGGTAATATCCAGCTGAATTCATCAAACAGACGGGTTCTGCTTACAATTACCGCTCATTACAATATGAGAATATTGGCTGAAAACAACCCGTTTTCAGAAGGAAAACGTCCCATGCCTGTGGTTGTCCTCGATGCATACTCAAGGAACGGAAAACAATCTCCTCCCGATGGTCTGGTGGTGATAGTTGAGCCTGATCGGGAGCTCAGAGAATCACTTGAAATGGAGGGTACAATCTCTATTTATGATGTTGTCCATAATCCTGTGGTGCAGAAAAAACCCATGGTGTTTGACAGTCGTAAAAACCGGCTCTATTATGTCTGGGACGGTAATAACTACAATGGAAGGAAAACCGGTACCGGTACCTACCAGGCAGTGATAAAAATCAAAGACCGGACAGGCAAAAGAATCACAAGGAATTTGAATCTGGGTGTAAAGAGATAGTCACAAGTTGCAAGTCACAAGTCAGGAAGCAGGAAGTAGCACATAAAAAAATATTAGTGGTAAAGTTGAGAAATTGTGCAGAAATCTATATCTTGCTTTCCAACTTTCAACTTTCACCTTTCGACTTGCAACTTGCAACTTGCAACTTGTGACTTGCGACTTGCGACTTGCGACTTGAGACTTGAGACTTGAGACTTGTGACTTGAGACTTGAGACTTGTGACTTGAGACTTGAGACTTGTGACTTGTGACTT
>CAYLVN010000284.1:0-5048 GCA_964387115.1 uncultured Fibrobacter sp. | reverse complement strand
CAATTGAGTCCTGCATCTTTTGAATCTCAGGGGGAAGGCCGCTCTGGGTACGAGAGAGCCTGGTCTTTAGAATGTCATCGGTGTAGCGATGGACAGTTACAAAAAAGCCTTTACGGGTAGTCTGCTCATTATCGAGAAAGTTGACATCTTCACCGTTGAGGAGTATGACTTCAGGACGAATTCCTCTGTTGGCAAGGGCGTTGCACTCAAGCTTTATAGGTGAGAAAGCGATATTGCCTTCATTTGCAAACTTATGTTCGACACTGTTTTGCGTCTTTATCGGCACATAATGCAGGTGTCGCCGCATGTAAACATCCAGTTTTTTCCACTCATAATTCATCACGCCGTAGTAAAGAAAACCTCTTTTGTCGACAGCCGGGACAAAAGCGTGTTTTCCTGCCCTGCGTACCGTGTAATTAGTATTCTGAGACTTGTTGAACTCCAGAACCGCATCCGCGGTCTCCTGTTTCAGCAGACGATCGTTGGAGAGGATGTTTCCAGCCTGATCACAGAGGATAAGTGACTGATAATACTCATCTTCGGTGTTCCCCTTCAATGAGACCAGCCCGTAATAGAACCACCTGTTATCAACCGTGAAAAGTCCAAAGGGTTCAATCAGATGAGGCTTGACATCACATTTCTGATCGGTTTTCAGGCCCGGAAAAAAGGAATGATATTTTTTATCCTTTTCTACAATTATTGGAGATGTGAAGGAGTAGAGCCTGTCGATTGACCACCACTTCAGACCCCCCTTCAGTGATGTATACCCCAGGAGGTGGGGCATGAGGTAAGATTTCGAGCTCATCTCGTCAGTGATACTGTTGCTGGCCATATTGAAGAGAACGCTCTTGTCAATCTCGGAGTAGATTCCGTAATCCTCATCGGGTACCGGTTTGAGGTTATCCTTAAACAGCTTTTTCTGGAATACCTCAGGTTTGTCGGTTCCTCTGGTACGGTAGTAGAGTATTGTGACACTGTCCAGGGGATAGGCAAGAAAATAGGGCTGATTGTTTTTTTTGTTCAACTTGAAGAGTGAATGGGAATCGATCAGCTTGCCGTTCTCATTGTAGAGGACATATCCTTTCTGGGAGTAAAAAAGGAGAGCCCCTTTTTCCATCAGAACCGGCCCGGAGAGGTTGGTTTTTATCCTGTCATCCCAGTGGCAACCGTAGATACTGGTGGTGTCATCGTTCAATGAAATTGAGAAAAGCAGTTTGTCTTCTTCCTGGGACCCCTCCGGTTGAGCGAATAAAAGAGAAGAGGAAATGGTCAGGAGAAGAAATGTTAAGCGGTTAACGAGAAGGACAGTGTTTCTATTCATCGAATTTTCCCATGCTTCTGTTACTGGTTTTCTTAAGACAACCGGTCATCAGAGATAAAATTGTTTTTGTCGGCCCGGATCTCAAGTTTTTTCACCTCTATTATGTGAGATGACAGAAGGAGATGCACGGTTTTGAATCCCCTCATAGATGCCAAATTAATATTGACAATGAACTCAACACCTGTTTTCACAAGTATGATGATAATGTGCGTTTTTTACCAGATCCTTACAGCGCCACGACATTATTCCTTAGAAAGAAGTAATCCAGGGCTGTTTCTACCCATGAGATTGCCATGATTCAAAAGGCGGCATTATTCTGGAACAACTATTTTAACAGTCCCTATGCCTCTTTGGTTTTCCACTCTGACAATATATAAACCAGGATCTCTTTTAAAAGCAATCTGACCATTCTTTGTAACAGCAGTGCAGACAGATCTACCGGAAGCATCAGTAATATGGATCGAATTTTCAAGCCCGCCAGATTCAAACTGGATGATTCCGGATCTGTATTTTGCCACAAGGGGTTTTCTTGCCGGTTTATTAGAGGGTAAATTGCCGGTAGTGCGGTCCAGTGAAAATTTCTTGAAAAAAGCCCAGACTTCCTCACTATTATTGACCTTTGTTGTGGTGTTCATCGGCCATTCGTGACCCCCTCCGGCAATTGAATCCACGACAACTTCGGTTCCCTGAGCACAAGGGCCGAACGACAACCTGGTTACAACCGACCTGGTATTTGAAAGAGGATAAGGACGCTCAACAACTGCCGTGGATGGGCAACTGTCGATTTCCAGCCAACTGCTTACAGCAGACATGAATGTAGCAACAGGATACATGTCATTTGTGCCGAATGTTAAAAAAATGGGAATTGGTTTTTTGGGTTTTGGTACGCCGCTTCCGATCGATGAAGTTGGAGCAATGGCAGCAAAAATCTCAGGGTATTGAAAACCGATATAGACCGTCATTCCTCCACCCTGTGAAAAACCGGTAACATAAACCCTGTTCCTGTCGATCTGATACCTGGCATCGAGAGTATCTATAAGATCTTTTAAGAAGGTGTAATCGTTTTTAGTCGATGTATGATCCCATTTACCCCCAATGGCACTGGGGTAAGCTACAATGAATTTCTCTCTGTCAGCAACTTTATCCATTTGAGTTGAACTCTGCATTCCTGCACCATCTCCACCCAATCCATGGAGTACAAATACAACAGCAGGGCTGTTTATTCCACTGGGCACATGAAGAATGCAGTTTCGCTTTACTCCGGCAACCTGGATGCTGAGATTCTGTGTCAGACCTGATTCAGCAAACAACAGTACAGAGATAGCGGCCAGCAAAAAATAACGTTTCATATAACACTGCTTTCCATTAAACTGTTTGAGATTTCGGTTTTACCTCTCTTAATATAAGCAATGTTTTGTAAAATGTCTCAGCTATGCACTCTCTTTCTTCTACCTAACTTATGCATCCGAAAAGGGACCAAGTGCGTTTAGACCTTGTAGCAGAAAAGTTTGAACAAATTGTAGGTGCACCACACTGATGGTACATCTGTCGATTCGTGAAAGCCTTTATGCACAAGGGATAAGTGTAATTTGCCCTGATCCGGGTGTATTTGAGTCACCCGGACACAAGATTACGGCACACCCTTAGAAAGGGTACACAATTTGCATTCACTTTGTTAAAACTTCAAAAAGGAACCGGTGGGCTATGCCTGGAATAGCAGGAATCTTTTCAAAAAGAAATACCGGGCTGGAACTTAAAAGAATCCGGAAAATGCTGAAATGTACACTTCATGAAAAATTCTATGTATCAGGTGTGTATTCCAACAGAGATTTAAACTGCTATATCGGATACTGCACTATTGGGAATTCTTTTGCCTATCCTCAGCCGGAAGTGAGCAGCGACGGATCTGTTCTCATGTTTTTAACTGGAGAATGTTATTCTGTAAACGATTCACCTTGCAGTAACATGAAAAAAATGATGGAGGCATATTGCAATAATAAAACAGCATTCTTTACATCGCTAAATGGGTGTTACAATGGTTTGTTAATTGATTTGAATGAAAAAAACGTAACTCTGTTTAACGATCGCTTCGGGATCAGAAGAATCTATTACTATGAAAATGAAGATGCCTTTTATTTTTCATCGGAGGCAAAATCTATCCTCACCGTAATACCGGAATGCAGACAACTGAATCCTCATTCAGTTGCGGAGTATCTATTGTATGACTGCGCTCTTAAGAACAAAACTTTTTTCGAAAAAATATTTCTCTTACCTGCAGGATCATCGTGGGTGTTTGATGGAAAAGAGATCGACAGAAAAAGCTATTTTTCTCCAGACAAATGGGAGTCACTTCCCTTGCTTTCAGAAAATGAATTTTCCAGGAAACTGGATCATACCTTCAGAGAAATAGTACCCAGGTATTTTCATGGTGACAAGGTTGGTTTTTCTCTTACAGGTGGACTTGACACCAGAATGATTCTCTCATATCTGAATCCGCAACCCAACTCTATCCCTTGCTATACATTTGGCGGATCATTCAAGGATATCCTCGATGTACGGCTGGCCCCGGCTGTAGCCAGGACCTGTGGCCAGCAGCATTTTCATCTAAAAATTGATGATGCGGAAATACTCCAGAATTATGAGAAGTATTTATATGAATCGATTTATATGACCGATGGAGTGATAGGTGTCGATAAGATCGATTCCATCCCGTTCAATCGTATGGCAAGGGAGATCGCACCAGTCCGTGTAACCGGAAAATACGGCAGTCAGGTGATGAAACATGTTCTGGGTTTTCAAGAGAGAGCTATTGAGCCTGATTTAGTCAATACGGATTTCAGAAAGCTTATTTCTGCCGGGAGAGAAACATTACAATCCATGCAGGTCAAACATCCGTTCTCCTTTCTTCTTTTCAAAGAGATCCCATGGTGGTGGAACGGATTTGTGATTGCTGAATCATCACAAGTTGCGGTCCGAAGTCCTTTTCTTGATAATAATCTGGTTGAGCTTCTCTATCAGGCACCTCAGGAACAAACCAAAAGGTCCGGTGAATTGTATCAACTCTCTATGATAGGAAAAAACAGCCCTTCACTTCTCTCCCTCCCATCAACATCTCATGGGGGCACAAAACCTTTCAGCTTTTTAACGCTGAAAGCATTCCATATTGCTGGCCTGGTTGATAAGTTAGTAACCCGTGAAAAATGTCCATATAATCTGACTGATAAAATAGGCATGGTCGATGCAATGCTCTCTAAAGTTAATTTGAATAAAGTGTATTCCGGTTACAGTTATTTCAGACGGTATCGCAGCTGGTATAGAGATGAACTCTCAGGGTTTATAAGGGATACACTCTTAAGTTTAAAAACCCTGTCCCGTCCTTATTGGGTTGGTAATGCCCTCAAAAAGATAGTTGCTGACCATATCAGCGGACGGCGGGTTTTTTACAGGGAAATCAGAAAAGTATTGCAGATAGAGATGATTCAGCGTGTACTGATTGAAGATATTGAAAGGAGCAGTTAAATAAATTCTGAGGATTTTTAACTGGTTCTATCTGGGTGTGGGGGGGGCAGGGTATGAACAAAAATGCGGGTAATAATATACAAATAGGACTATAATGATTCACTGGAAGAGGGTGCTCCCAATACAAGTATTAGCAAGAATTAAAGATAAAGACTTTTTGGAAGAGGGTGCCCCCAATACAAGTATTAGCAAGAATTAAAGATAAAGA
>CAYLVN010000283.1:4400-5050 GCA_964387115.1 uncultured Fibrobacter sp. | reverse complement strand
TAACGAGTGGAAAACAGAAAACTTCCTCGTATCTTTCTTCGGACGTGCCAATTACAATTTCATGGGCCGTTACATGGTCACCGCCACTTTGCGTAACGACGGATCGTCACGTTTCGGCGATAATAATAAATGGGGATGGTTCCCTTCGGCTTCGGCAGCATGGCGTATATCGGAAGAAGGGTTTATGACAGCAGATTCGGGTTTTTGTGGGCAGTCGCGTTTATCGGATCATTTCTGCCTCACTTCTTCTTTAAATCCGGAATCATCGATCCTGTGTTCAATCTGTTTATTTTCCTGGCTATCACATTTATCACATCCGGTTTCCTCTCTCAAGAGAAGAAAAAAAAGCTTCTGGTTTACACGGCTGCCGGTATTATGAGCGGGCTTGCCGTTTTATCTAAAGGGCCGGTGGCGTTTATGATGATCGCGCTGACGGTAGGTATCTACTGGGTCACAGTCCGCTTCCGGAAAACATTTACAGCAGGGGAGGCGCTTCTTTACCTGGGAAGCATGTGCTTTACCGCATCTGTCTTTTATGGAATAGAAACCCTGGTTCACGGGACATGGTTTATTGAGGAGTTTATCAGGTACCAGATCCGTCTTTTCAGTACCGGTGATGCCGGACACGGCAGGCCGTTCTATTTTCATTT
>CAYLVN010000283.1:0-4390 GCA_964387115.1 uncultured Fibrobacter sp. | reverse complement strand
TCTGGTGATTCTCTTCGGATGTTTTCCGGCTTCTTTCTTCGCTATCAGATCCTTTATGAAACGTCATGAGCCGCAGGTACACCAGCAGGTATATAACCGTTTTATGATCATTCTTTTCTGGGTTGTGCTGATAACTTTTTCAATTGTAAAAACTAAAACAGTACTCTATTCATCGCTGACCTGGTTTCCTGTGACATATCTTGCTGCTGTGACAATGCACGGGGTACTGAAAGGTGCAGTTCCATGGGGTAAGTGGCTCAACAGATCTCTGATAATCTTTTCCGGAATAACCGCGGCGGCTATCGCTGTTTTCCCTGTTTTGATCATCAATAAAGAGCTGATAACGCCATTGATAAAGGACAAATTCGCAGTCGCATGCCTTCAGAAACCGGTTTACTGGAGCGGCTTTGAGTTTCTTGTGGGTACTGTTTTCTTTGCTGTCCTGATCTGTTCATTTCTGCTTATAAGCCGCAAACGTTTCTTTTCCGGTTTTGCTGTACTTCTTGCCTCATGTGCAATCTGCTGCGAGGCTTTCATGATTGTGTTTACACCTAAGATCGAGCAGTATACACAGGGCGGGCCGGTTGAATTTTACAAAGAGAATTCATCCGGTGATGTCTATGTCAGGTCGCTGTTTAAGAGTTATGCTGATCTCTACTACGGAAATAAAAGACCGGACGAGCACCCCCAGAGCCATGATAAACAGTGGCTTCTTACAGGTAAAATCGACAAACCGGTACTTTTTGTGGGGAAAATCACCCAGGACAAGAAATATGGGGCTCCGGAGATGGGTCTCACGAAACTCAAATCGGAATACGGTTTTGTATACTACAGACGCGATCCGCCATCAGAGTAGTGTCTGTATTTCTGCAGCTTGATAATTCCGCGCTTCTGAAGCACATACTCCAGTGTTACTTTCAGTACTCCCAGCCCGTACTTTATGCTCCTGGGGAGATTTATCGATGATGCTTCCCTGAAGTATTTGGTCGGGCAGGTTACCTCTGCAATTTCATAGCCGGCGTAAAAAATCTGAGATATCATCTCATTGTCAAACACAAAATCATCGGAATTGCACTGGTAGTTGATTTTTGTAAGTACTTCCCTGGAAAATGCTCTGTAGCCTGTATGGTATTCAGACAGCTTCTGGTTCATCAGTAAATTCTGCGTAAGGGTAAGAAAACGGTTTGCAAAATATTTGTATACAGGCATTCCACCCTTTACTGCGCCCTTGCCCAGAATTCTTGATCCGAATACAACCTGGTAGAGTCCATTGGCAATGATACTGGCCATGGCAGTGATCAGTTTGGGAGTGTACTGATAATCGGGATGAAGCATTATGATGATATCTGCATCAAGGGAAAGAGCTTTATCGTAGCAGGTCTTCTGGTTGCCTCCATAGCCCCGGTTTTTCTTGTGGATAATTATATGTTTGATGCCCAGAGTGTGTGCGAGTTCGACTGTGTTGTCTTTACTTGCATCATCAACCAGAATCACCTCATCTACAATGTCTTTTGGTATCTCAGAGTAGGTTGCTTCAAGAGTACTGCCTGCATTGTAGGCCGGAAGTACGATTACCACTTTTTTGCCGTTAATCATTCTTTTCTCCCTGAACTTTTTCTGCGAACTCTGCATATCAAGAGGACCGAACTGACAGAGACGACCGCTACTGCTGCTCCTGCGGCCGTATCAAGGGGAAAGTGTACCCCCATATAAACTCTTGAATAGGCTACAAGAGATGCCGGAATCAGAGTGGCCCAGAAAACTCCACCATATAAAAATATAAGCAGTACAGATGCAGAGAAGGCCAGATTTGTGTGTCCGGACGGGAAGGAGTTGCGTTTGAGTACCGGTCCTACGATATGGACAGCAACAGAGTCGTAGAGTCGTTCGGTCGGGAAATCTTTGGGGGCAGATGGTGCCAGGGATGGATCGTAAGGCTTGTTATTAAAATAAGTTATGGGTCGGGGTCTCTTGACTAACAGCTTCAACTGCGTGTTGACGATTCCGCTGATTGCGATGCTCAACAGCCCGCAGATCAGCACTTTTTTTACCTGGCTGCGGGGAGTCTTAACCCAGATTATCCCTATCAGAACAGGAACCACGATCCACCCGTTGCCCAGTTGTGTAATTAACCAGAACACCCAATCCAGTACACTGTTATTGTGAGAATTAATGAGGATAAATAACCCGGAATCAAGCTGTATCAAAGATTGAAGCATCCGTGGAAAATACTCCTTACAATAAAAAACCAGACATGTTAAATCGATCTCAGATGCTCAATCAGAGGGTTAAAAGCCTCGGGTTAAGAATCTATTGGGCCGATTTAGTACTCTTCTTCTTCCGGAACTGTACGATCTTTCCCTCCGGAAAAGATTCTTTGCCGGCCGCAACTGCCTCGGTTATTACTTTATTCTGAGATGCTTTATCGGAGGTATCAGGCATGTTTCCAGTACCCATCCTGATGATCTTCACATCCTGGGTTCTGTTTGCATTCTGGAAACGTCCCTTGATTATGTGCGGCGGCTGAAGTTTGAGAACCTGGGAAACCGGGGGAAAGGTATTGAGGCTCGCAAAATGCATCCAGATCCATTTGCCCATCGGTTTGGCTTCTTCATCCATTGTATACCCGATACAGATTCCGTAACCGCTGAAAATCCACCCGTCTTCCTCTTTGGTGTCCGGATTTTCCGGAACAGGTCTCATCAAAATGCAGAAAAGGTCACCATCATAGGGGAAATCCACTGCCTGATCCAGAGTTGTATATCTTGTTGCCAGATCGATCAGTTCTTCTCTGGATAGACCCATAAGCACCTCGCTTTTAAATGTGGTTGAATCGAGAGGTACAGCCTGACTTATATACCCGCGACTCAGGACAGATTGCACTTCGTCCCTTCCCGGATGCATAAGTCAGGTACAAGAATATGGAAAAGGGGAAGGAAAGTATCAAGTGTTTTGTGTATTGAACCGAAAAACTAAAGGGGGCGGTCCCTGAAAGTAATAATATTTTCAGTTATAATGTTATAATAAAATTATGAGAGAATACCGGGGAAAAACGAAGAGTGCCATATTGCTGATCTCTTTTTCAGCCCTCTTTTTTTCCTGTATTCAAAACCCGCTTTCAGCTTTTTATGACTCGCCGGTGGTTTTTACCGGTTACATAAATGGAAATTATGACAGTTTAGCCGGTAATGCTGTCTGGAAAAACAGGTGCACAGCTGTAGATGACACGCTGCGGATATTCATCTATTCAAATGATTACAGCGTGTCGCACAAGATCCACAC
The DNA here is from genome assembly GCA_964387115.1 of uncultured Fibrobacter sp. Lineage (GTDB taxonomy): Bacteria > Fibrobacterota > Chitinivibrionia > Chitinivibrionales > Chitinispirillaceae > JAAYIG01. Next base: position 1,108 of record CAYLVN010000283.1, on the reverse strand, counting down.
AGGTGACTTCATGCGGTTTGATATCTACCCCAAGACTGATTCCACTGACAATGGTACACTTTTGAGGAATAACCGGATTCTTTTTCATATGGCCAGATATACAAATGGCAATATGTCGTATACAATTAAGAAAAATGATCTTGTAAACAAGGTGGAGATGACGATTGATGAATTAAATCTGTCCAGTGGTTCTGTAGTTGAATTTTACGATGTAGCCCTTTCAGCTCCGCCGGTATACGGCGGTGAAAAACTGGAAATTATGAATGCGCGCATAACAGGGGTGATAGAATAATATGAGGTTGATATCTTCGATATTTATCCTGCTGGTTACAATATATGCCGTTCAGGCACAGACACCGGCAGGACTGGATAATGCAGGCTGGGGCGCGACAGTCGATGAAGTCAGGGCGGCTGTAAAGGCACAGGGGTGGCAGGCTGATCCGCTTACTAAAGAATTTCCCGATTCCCTTAAAGTGACTGTTTTCCGGGCCAGTACAGAGATAGCGGGTTACAGGGCAATCGTAAGGTATTATTTCTGGGAGGGGAAATTTTTCCAGTCCACCGTAGTCTTTAATTTTGACAAGCTGAAGAATTTCGATTTCAACTATAATGTATTCAGGAGTGTCAATGAGTATTATACGGCTATCCGCAGCAGCACTCTTGTATTTGTCAGGGATATCTACGATCTGCTGCAGAAGAAATATGGAAAGAAAGAGCCCATCTTCAAGGGACTGGACCCCAGGATGACTTTTGTAAAGCTTGATTCCTATGTAAGGCAGGAAAGATGGAACCTGCGCTATCATCCCTATGATTACTACACCCGAATTGTGACATCATCTTATGCACGGTGGGATTTTCCCAAGACCAGGGTGATTTTCTCTGTAAACATCTCAGCCCCTGAGAAAAGATTCGACTACCAGCTCTCATCGGTTTCCCTGGACATGGAGCGCCAGATAAATAAAAAGAGGGATGAGCTGCTGATGAAGGGATTGTAGGGAGTTGAGGCGGACGATAACTCTATAAGCGCTAACTTGTTTGAAATTCGTAATTTTATTTTAATTCGTAATCCATAACTTTTTTTGGAAGAGGGCGTTCCCTCTTTCGCTCC
>CAYLVN010000282.1:0-5100 GCA_964387115.1 uncultured Fibrobacter sp. | reverse complement strand
GTCAGGTATAACGATATCTCACTGACACACTATATGAACCCTGGAACTCTCTGCAAGTATCTGGGGATCACCACAGAGGCCCTGATCAATCTCAACCCGGCTATCCGTCCCGTTGTCTTTGAACAGCATAAACAGCTCCCGATCGGCCTTAACATTCACATTCCCCTGGAGATTTCACCGGAAAAAGCTCTTGCAGCCCTGTCTCTGATTCCTGACTCCCTGAAGAGCAAGATGCCTGAACGCCCCAGGTACTATCAGGTTAACAAGGGCGACAATCTCTATGCTATCGCCACAAGGCTTGGAGTCTCTATCCATGAGCTTGCTTATGAAAATAACATCACAAAGTACAACCGTATCCGTGCAGGTCAGGTGCTCAGAGTCCCCGGAGCGGCAGCGAAACCTGAATCCAGACCGGTCGAAGTTGCATCTGTTAATGCAGCGGCAGCAGAGAAAAAACCTGCCCCCGTCGTGGCTGAACCCGCAGTCGTTGAGCCTCAGGTCAGCGAGGCAGCAATAGAAATCGCCCAGGCAGAGGCACAGCAGATACTTGCTCCTGAGGAAATCCCGGTTACAAAGAATGAATCCGTAGTACCGATCCCGGTCAAACCCCCTGTCAGTGCACCGGTAAAGCCAATTCCTGTACCTGAAGAGGAAAAGATCCCCGATTCTCTGAAAGAGGCGGTGATGGCAACGGCTCTTATTGAACCGGAAGCTGAGCCGTCAAGCAGACCGTCTGTACCATCCGATTTCGATATAAACATTTACAATCTCGATGTTGTGCTTTCGACTGTGGGGACAAGCGCTGAGCTCAGAGTGTCCGTTGATGAAACGATCGGCCATTATGCAGACTGGCTTAAAATCCCGACATCAAAGATCAGGAAACTTAACTCCATGGGAGCAAACTCCGATATCCGCGTAAACAGCAAGCTTCTGATTCCGGTTGCCAGCCAGACCGATCTGGAAAACTTCGTCGCCGCCCGACTCGAATACCATATGGCCATCGAGGAAGACTTCTATTCCCAGTTTGTAGTCAGCGATCTGAAAAAGCATACTCTTGAGAGAGGACAGACTCTGTGGGATCTTTGTAACTCCGGTGAGAACACAATTCCCCTGTGGCTATTGAAAAAATTCAACAAACATATTGACCTGAACAGACTTATACCAGGCCTTACTGTGTGGATCCCGATTATATCGGAAAGCAATGACCAAACAGTTTCGCTTCAACCGGCCGCAATTAAAAGCGCCACTGAATCAAAACCTGTAAATGTAAATGATACCAGAAGATTGGAGCCGCTTAAGCTGGTGCCGTGATTTTAACTTCAAGAACCAGACCGTATGATTATACTCACTGCGGCAGGTACTGCTCTGAGACATAGATATTGATCACACGGTCGATATTCAGGGTCTCGAGTATATCAAAAAGCCCGGGGTTTGGTTCCAGGATACAGAGTGAACCACCCCTTTCCTCTATTTTTTTATAACAATCCACAAGCACACTTATTGCCCCGCTGTAAATATACGATGCATCGCAGAAACTTACCGCGATATCAATTTTACCACGGTTTAAATACCCGATGATCAAATCTTTGAGCTCGGAAATATTGCTTATATTGTTGTCATCAGCCTGAATTCTCAGTACCTGGTATTTCCCATGAGCATAAGTTTCAATCTTCACACTTATCCCCCTGTGAGAGTGAATTCCGTCTGATACCAGCCTTTTGCATCCGGAAAGTAGATGAACTGCATTCAGACCCTGCAGCAGAAAGGATTAAACAAATCGCATCTGCACCACACTGGTGGTACATCTGGACTTGTGAAAGCCTCTATGCACAAAGGATAAGTACAATTCGCCCTGATCCGGGTGCATAAGTCAGGTGATATCAAAAATTGTACTATATCAGGAATTTTGAGTCAATGAGTATCACTATTTCAGGGTTTGAAATCGAATATTCAACCCTCATCATCTCTCCTCCCCACAACAGGCACGCTCCTAAATCTGTACAGAGATATTGTTTCACTCCATTAATGTATTTTAACCTCATGAATCAAAAACGGTTTTTATTTCACCTTCTGAATACCGGAACCCTTTTCACTTATCAGAGTCAATTAAAATGCAGGCATTCAAAAGAGAATACCCTCAATTTTCACTGTGCGGATTAAACTGCAGCCTCTGCCCCAGATTTCAGACAGACGGGGCTTCTAAATGTCCCGGATGCGGAGGCAGAGATTTTCATCTTAAACATCCTTCATGCGCAATAATTACCTGTAATAAAAAACACGATAATGTGCAATTCTGCTTCCAGTGCTCTTCCTGGCCCTGTGATAGATACCAGAAACAGAAACAATCTGATTCGTTCATAACTTACAAAAATGTAATAAAAAATTTAACCCGGGCAGGAAAAGATCTTGAGGGATATATTGACGAACTGAATGAAAAGACCACTATCCTCGAGTTTCTCATCGGTAATTTCAACGATGGCAGACATAAAAGCTTTTATTGTACAGCCGTCAATTTATTACCCATCAAAGAGCTGAGAGCTTTGCATGAAAAGATCTCCGGTGATACTGGTTTAAAAAGCAGAGATGCCAGAGAGAAGGCAGCGTTTGTGGCAAATGAACTTGAAGGTTCAGCCCGAAAACTCAATATTGTCTTGACATTGAGAAAATAGATCAGTACCTGTTCTGCGTTTCTTTCACGGCCCGGAGTTATTTTGCTCCCGTTACTTTAAAATGTCAAAACTCTCTGTGACCCTGTTTGCAATTTACAATAAAGGGTAACTCATACTATGCGAAATGAAAAAACCGATCAGGAAAGATTAAAAGAGCGGATTGCACTCCGAAGCCTCTCTGAAGACCCGCTTCTGGTCCGGTCCAGACAGGTAAACAGCCTTATCGAACAAGGCCACTGGTATTCTGATAATTCCTACAATGAAAAGTTGATCCGGGATACAGTCACCGCCTCTCTGCCTGAACGATACAGAGTCTCGCACGGATTCATGGCCGCTTACGGTGCTCAGGGGTGCAGATCGAGCAGTCAGCTGGATGTTTTTATTCACGACACATCTGACTTCCCGCCAGTCTTTTGTGATGGAGATTTCTCAGTTTCAATACCGGAAAACGTAAGCGCTGTAATAGAGGTAAAATCACATATTGGTTACAACAATTCAGAGCTGAAAGATGCGTGCAGCACATTGGAGAACGCGTTTGACTTCAAAAGCAACTGCAAAAACCCGACAGACTCAAAACAGTTGCTCACTGCAGTTGCGGCATTTACATTGGATCGATCTACTGAGGATAGCGGCAACTCATATAGTGCATTGATGATCAAAATTGCCGAAGAGCTGATTGACCTCTATTCCCGGAGATCAGGCAAGTTAATTTACAGATTAAATGATATCTCATTTGATGCCGCAATCTCCCTTCCGGCACTGCTGCCAAATCTCATCACATTTATTTCCGATAACATGCTGATCTATCTCACAAAGAAAGTGATCAACTATAATTACCAGCCTTATATCTGCCCCGTTATCCGGTTTTTAAGAACAAAGAAAAGAGATGGATCGACAGGTACACAGAATAGTTCGATGAATATCCTGAGTGGCGCGGTAGCATTTCACTGCAGCCGCAAAGAAGAGGATCCACCTTTTGGCGCAAAGCGGGAGATTGACCTGGATCTGTATATGAAACTTGTAGAGAACAGCCTCGATGAGAACGAGTCCCCGGTTTCATTGATCAGAACAGATGACGAGAAGATGAAAAGCGTGTTCAATGGTGTTCTGTTTATTTAGCACCTGGTCACAGTGACCAAAACCAACTCCAGCAATAATCCGGGTTACCTGAGCAATAAATCCATCTACCGGCTCGAATTCCTCTGCTGTTTTGTTATGAAAAAATAAACACAGACTTTTTCAATTCTCCAGACTGCTCGTATGGAATCAAGTCTTACTATCCAGAAAAGGAATTCATTTTTCGCATGTCAATTTACCGTCTGATTTACACAAAGTTCTCTATCCGGGTGATGACGCTTTTATCCCTCTTTTCCTTCTCCACAGCATCTGTGCTCGAAAAAAAACCGCAGAGCCTTGTAATCGACACCTTCACAAGCTACGGGAATTCAAAAATTCCGGCTGGCTGGCGGCCAAGCCGCAATGACACCTCGATGTTTTCTGTCCGGAACGAAAAACAGAACTTCTTTACAAGAATATTTACAAAGGGTGGTTGTACCAGTATAGGAAAACTTTTTAGATTTTCCGCACGTGAATACCCGATTCTCACATGGAAATGGAGAGTCAACAGCCTTCCGGAAGGCGCCAAAGAAGATAAAAAAGATGCCAACGACAGCGGGGCCTCTGTTTATATAATTTTCAAAGGCAACTTCAAACTCAACAACATCCTGAAGTACGTCTGGAGTTCTACACTGCCAGAAGGTACAGTGACAGGCAGTCCTTACAATAAAAATGCCAAAATAATCGTGCTGAGAAGCGGCGGTACCGATACCGGTAAATGGGTTACTGAAAAAGTAAATATCCGTCAGGACTACAAACGTCTCTTTGGAAAAGAACCCCCGCCTGTTGAGGGAATAGCGATCCTCAGCGATGCAGATAACACAAGATCAGTAGCAGCAGCAGACTATGATGACCTTATGGTGAGGATGGATACTGAAGAGTAAATTCACAATTCATAATTGACATTTTATAGCCCTATTTCACTACCCTGCACAATATTTTCTCTCTCTAATACTGCATTTAAAAAGGCAATAGATTCCGCTTTCTTTGCACTCCACATCGGGGCAACAAGTCCCAGACTTTCCTTTGAATCTGCCATCAGGCGGTGAATATACTGGTCGGGACGAATCAGAGGAAGAAAGCCGCAGATAATTCCGGAGTACTCCTCAAGTGTCAAAACTTTCAATGTTCCGGCATTGAAGGACTCTTCTAATGCAGTCCCGCGTATCACCATCAGTTGATGAATCTTTACACCGCTTACCGGAAGTGAAGCGATATCGCGGGCTGTCTGAAGCATCTCTCTTTCACTCTCCCCCGGAAGACCCATCATGACATGCGCGACAGTCTCTATTCCCGCATTACTTAGTCTCTCTAC
>CAYLVN010000281.1:4778-5111 GCA_964387115.1 uncultured Fibrobacter sp. | reverse complement strand
AACTTGAGTATTCAAACAGGGAGCTTGAAGCATTCTCCTACTCTGTTTCCCACGATCTGCGTTCGCCTTTAAGCACAGTGAAAGGCTTTGCAGATTTACTCAGAGAGGATTATGAATCAATACTGGATACTCAGGGAAAAGAGTACATTAAGGTAATTTTGACAGGTGTGGAAAAAATGAAGAGTATCATTGAAGATATGCTTCAGCTCTCCAGAATCTCCAAAAAGGAATTCAGCCGTTCCAGCATAAATCTCAGTGAAATGGTCAGTTCGTTTCTAAATGAGCTTCATAAATTAGAGCCCGCTCGCAATGTCCGATTTAATATCCAGGAAA
>CAYLVN010000281.1:0-4768 GCA_964387115.1 uncultured Fibrobacter sp. | reverse complement strand
TTGCCGACGCAGATCCCAGACTGGTTCATCTGGCACTGGAAAATCTTCTGAAAAATGCCTGGAAATTCACCTCAAAAAGAGAACTTGCGGTTATAGAATTCGGGGCCTTCCGTCAAGACGGAGAAACAGTTTATTTTATAAAAGATAACGGGGCCGGTTTTGATATGAGCCAAGCCGACAGGCTCTTTGTTTCTTTTCAGAGGCTGCACTCAGCCAGAGAATACGGGGGAACGGGAATCGGGCTTCCTATAGTAATGAGGGTTATCCTCAGGCATGGGGGGCGGGTGTGGGCCAAAGGAGAGGTAGATAAGGGGGCATCGTTTTATTTTACACTGCAATAAACTATAAAGAATCACCCCGGGGAGGGAGTAAAAGATCATGTTGTTTGCTAAAAAGCTTCTACTGTTTACGGTTGTGGGTGTAATGGCCACTTCAACTCTCAATGCAGAGGAAAACCGCGCGGTTGTCCGCTTTGGAAAAGATGTAATTGTAAAGAAAGACGACCGGGTAAACGATGCTGTCTCCATAGGGGGAGATGTAATAGTTGAAGGGGAAGTGGGCAATGATGCTGTAGCGGTGGGAGGATCAGTGATACTGCGCGAAGGGGCACTGGTAAATGGAAGTGCTGTGAGTGTGGGTGGAGAGATCCGGAAGGGCGAAGGCGCGGTTGTCAATGGCGACATAGTGGAGGTGGGATTGCCATGGAAGAGAAGTGACAAAGGGATGTGGCGACAGGTCTTCGGGGGTTAAGGGTACTTGCATTCCTGGGCTTTATTGCTTTATCGATGCTTGTGGTCGCACTTTTTCCCAGGCAGATAGCCGCTGTATCGGAAGCTGTCTCTTTGGCCTGGGGTAAATCTTTATTGTGGGGTTTTATCACGGTTTTTGCTGTGGTACCTGTTGCATTTGTTCTGGCGATCTCTATTGTGGGGCTGTTTCTTATTCCCTTTGAGTTTGCGGCGGTACTGCTGTTTTCCTTTGTGGGGTACACCGCAATCGCGCACAGGGTCGGGTTTCTATTATTGAAGGCTGCAGGCAGGGAAAACGCACCTTTGATCTGGGAGACTTTACTTGGGTTGGTGCTGCTTGGGATGATCTGCTGGATACCGGTTATTGGCATGCTGATAAAGTTCGCGGTGGGAATTCTGGGGCTTGGCGCTGTAGTAGAAGCCATTTTCCGCGGCAGAGCGAAAAGTGTGAAAGTGTGATTTATGTGGCTGATCCGGTCTTTTTCCACGCAGCCCTCTCCGTGAGAAAGACCGATAGATCAACCGACAACCATTTCATATCAACATGCTCGATCTATACTTCAGCGGTGTATGTGAATTCTTTGCCGGGTCTTGCACCAGATATCTCAAAGCCCGACTATCAATCGCCAACATATCACTACATGGCACATTCTTTGATGTCTTTAATCCCCAGTACCATTTTTTATAGGGGAAATCATGAAAACATTGACTCAGCAGGAATGTGTTGTATGTGGTAAAATCGAAGTGCGGGGTTATTGGTACCGACCCTACAAGACCCCTCCTCATGCTCCCAGTTATAAGGGAGCAATCTGTCCTGATTGTGAGAAGAAGAAGCTTGCCAGAAAAGAAGATCAATGATAAAGGAGTGAAATTTGGCCGAGAAATTCAAAAAACCGTCCGATGATGAACTGCAGAAAAAATTAACACCCGATCAATTCAGGGTGACTCAGCAGTGCGGGACAGAACCACCATTTAAAAATGAGTACTGGGATAATAAACGTGAGGGGATCTACGTTGACATAGTCAGCGGAGAGCCGCTGTTCAGTTCAAGAGACAAGTTTGATTCAGGCACGGGGTGGCCAAGTTTTTCCCGGCCGCTGAAACCTCAGAATATCACCGAGTCTCTGGACAGCAGTTTTGGAATGAACCGCCTTGAGGTAAAAAGCAAGCTTGCGGGCTCTCACCTGGGGCATCTGTTCAATGATGGGCCAAAGCAGCTTGGGGGAATGAGATACTGCATCAATTCGGCATCACTGCGATTTATACCCAAAGATAATCTGGAGCAAGAGGGTTACGGGGAGTACAAAAAGTTGTTTGAGGGAGATTAAATCGCAGGCGCTGCAAGGTTGATTATCTGTAAATGCAAGCAATGCATGCCTCGACAGAACCCCGGATTTTTCCTGATGGTCTTCAATCAGCCTGATTTTTTCCTGTTTTTCCAGATTAAACCGTAGTATTATTTGTTGTTGGAGTCGACATTCAAACATAGTACCTGACTCATGCATCGGGGAGGGAGTGGAGTGCAATTCGCTCTGCCCAGGTGTATAAGTGAGGCAGAACAGGAAAAAAACAGATTTATGATACCTGAACAGCTTCAGAGAAGGACTACGGAGCTCCAGAAATCTGTAACCCCGGAATCTCTGGTCGATGTACTGGGGGTAATTTATGTGCACCGGAAAACCAGTGACGGGGGAGATATTTATCTGACCAGGTATGGTCTTCCAGTTGCCGATCTTCTGGCGCTTGAAAACTGGTTTGAGAAGGAGTGGTTTGAGAGTCACAGGCTAAGACTACAGGGGACAAGCTCTGTTTACCGGGTTGAAACAAAAGCTGTTGATGGGAGAAGTCTTGAACTGGTTGTAAAGAACAGCAGAGTGGGTGAGGATGTGCCGCTGGAGACAAAGACTCTTCTGGAATTTATAAACGCTGAATTCAACAGCCCCTGGGAGGAGTTTGCGCTTGTTTTTGAGATGTGCGAGGGAAAGTTCGGGCCACCTGAGGTCAGGATCCATACTCAGGAGCCGCTTGCGATCTATGTACCGCCCGAAAAGATGCAGGTTTGGCAGAGCGGCCGCTCGCAGTCTAAAATCAACAGGATCAGGGCAAGACACCCTGGAATTGATCTTGATATACTTCGTCAATATGTGCTGGTTTACGGATGGATAAAAGGCAAAGATGTCGTAGATACTTATCAGGATATCGGTCTTGATGGCAGTGAGCTTAAGGAAACGCTTGGATCCGCAACGTCCAAAGTTATCCGGGATCTTGATAAGAAAGGGTATGCAGTGGCCGACATGAAGCCGGTGCATATAATAATTAAAGAAAATGAGATAGACAGAATCCATAGACTCCTGGCTACTACGGAACCCGATACAAGACGGCTTCGTTCGGGCATGATTCACGCTTTGATTGAGCAGGGACACTATTCGGTAATAGACTATGAGCTTCTTCTGAGGACAGAAACGCATGAAGTACAGGTGAGAAACTGGAGACGCCACACATATCTTGATGATCAGAGGGATCGTTTTATTGCCACCGAACTGCCATCTCATCTCTCAGAGGTAGAGATCCTGGGGGTTCCCTATGTCCACGGGCGTGTGGAAAGCACAGGTGGTCAGTTATGGGTAGTAGGCAGAAACGGACGTCTCTTTGACTACTTTCTTCCTGAGAGATGGCGCAAGACCGATGCATGGAAGCTCTCTTCAATAAATGATATATACTATACTGTCACAAAAGATCAGATACATATAATATGGAAAACTGCAAAAGTAGGCGAGCGACCTGCGATAGATTCCTCGGAGTTTAACTCCTCAGAGCTGGAAATGTTCGGCTACAACAGTCCATTTGAGGAGTTTGCGATCGCTCATCAGCTTGGCATGATGGGGATCCCGACTGTTTATATGCGGGCAATATACATGACCGGAAGTGCCAAGCTGGAACAGTCAATTGATATGAGCAGGTATATTTCTCATAAGTCGTTAATTGGTCCCGATGGTTACTCGGTGCTTCGTGAGGATCATAACTACATTACCATCAGGGGATACTATAATGGTCCTGATGAGTGGGTTGCCCGTCAGAACGGAATGCTTTGCCGTCCTTTGGATCTCCTTCAGGCTACAAACAATGGCGTTGTTGATTCTGTTCTGTATGGAAAATTATCCGACAAAGTACAATCACAACTGAAAAATGCAGGATATGACGGACAGTTCCTCAGGAAAAACGACCTTCTGCTGGCTGTTGACCATAAGGGTGAATTTGTAAAAGACAAAGATGGGCTTCCTGAAGTAAGAATCTGCAACTGTGAATTAATCAGGAAGATCTGATAAACCAGGGTCGTTCAGGGTTCAGCGGTTCAGCAATGGCAAGAAATAAACCACTTAACCACTTAACCACTTAACAACTAAACCTCTGAACCTTGATCCGTTGAACCTTTAATACGGGAAAAATTCAGGAGAACGAATGGAAGCTACACTTAATTCAGTTACCCCGGAAACTCTTGTCAGTGTTCTGGGAGTAGTTTACGTGCACAAAAGAACCCGTGATGGCGGAGAAATTTATCTCACAAGGTACGGACTTTCGGTAGCCGAACAGCTGAATGTTGAGAACTGGTATGAGAAAGAATGGTTTGAGGGTCATAGAGAGAGGCTTGATGGTACGAGTTCTGTTTACAGAGTTAAAACCAGGGAAATCGATGGACAGAGTCTGGATTTAGTTGTAAAGCACAGCCGGGTTGGCGAGCACGTGCCTGTTGAGACAAAGACTCTGCTTGAATTTTTAAATGCTGAATTCAACAGCCCCTGGGAGGAGTTTGCGCTTGTCTTTGAGATGCGCGAGGGGAAGTACGGTGCGCCGGATATCAGAATCAACACACAGCAACCCCTTGCCATATATGAGCCTCCTGAAAGGATGCAGATATGGCAAAGCGGTCGCTCACAATCGAAGATCAACAGGATCAGGGCGAGGCACCCGGGGATCGACCTTGATATACTTCGTCAGTATGTGCTTATTTACGGATGGAT
>CAYLVN010000280.1:0-5115 GCA_964387115.1 uncultured Fibrobacter sp. | reverse complement strand
GCTGGCGCCTCGCTTGAAAACTGAATATTTAGATGTACCCTTTAGCTAAAGGCCTTATACGGCGTCACATCCCGTCGGGTACTTCCAAGGGTCGCCCCCGGGCACCGGCATTACCAAGCATGTGTTTCTTACAGGGGGACGCACGTAAGTCCCTCACCGGAATAAGACCATAGCAACCACCTCATTTACATATGTTCTGTTCTTCAAGGCTATAATAATTTTAACCTACCTGCAGTTCGTACCTGCATTGGCACGGACAAACACCATCGGGAGGGTGTTAACTGCCTCACGGATGCCCGGCGGCACAGGGGGGTAGCGAAGACTGGCATCTGCGACAGGCTGGAGCAAAAGGGGGCACCCCCTGCAAAATCTTAACGCTTCTTTATAAGCAACCCGCTTGAGGGATTTGCCGCAGGCCCGCCGCCTGTCAAGCTGCGGCCATTGAGTGTAAAGATATCTTTTGAAACGGGCCCCATCCCGTTGATGCTTAACACCAGTGATCTGGTTTGCTTATCCAGCCTCAACGGAAGAATATCCTTTACAGTCTTTACAGAAAAATCCGCTTTGTAGACCTTGTTGTCTGAAAAATCATACCACACGATTATGTCACCGTATATCTGCGGCTCTGACTGATAGTCTGGTCTGTTTGTCAAAACAGTTTCAGAGCCGGTAGACAGATCATAAGCATAGATATCGGCATTGGATGTATCGGTCGTGGCATTTCTGTAATCCTGCCACACGATAAGGTTTCCATAGACCTGTGGATAGCACTGAAATCCCGGTGCAGTACAGATAGCCCTCTCCTGATTGTTTGATAAATCATAAAGGTAAATATCGGCATTTTTCGGATCAGATCCGGTGTTTCGGTAATCCTGCCATACCACATAATTACCATACACATGCGGCTGATCCTGGTAATGTGATTCGGTGCAGATTGCTTTTTCGGTACCTGAGGAGAGATCATGCAGAAAAATATCGGCATTACTGGCTGATCCGGCATTGCGGTAATCGGCCCAGACAATCTTATCACCCCTGATATGCGGCGAACATTTATAGCCCCTCTGGTTTGTGATACGTCTTTCTGATCCAACGGCCATATCTCTGAAGTAAACTTCAATAGTCGTGTCTCCTGCAGAGAAGTACCTGTAATCAGTCCACACCACCTTCCCGCCATCGATCGAGAGCTGCTCTTTGTATGTAGTATCCGATGTAACATCAAGGGGTGAACTGATGTTTACAGGCAGAACTTTTATCTGATATTTGACCCTCGCTCCGGAAATGTGCACAGCACTGTTTTTCAAAAGACCTCCCAATCCTCCCCCGCCTCCGCCCTTGGAGTATGTGATCCAGGCGGCATGAGTTCCGCCAAAGGCAACGGGGTCAAGATATGTCTGCAGACTATTATAGACTACACTGGAAGATCCGTTTGCGACATCGATAACCGCCAGCTTGTATGCTCCCTGAATAAAATCCTGTACAAGTACCTTTTCACCATAAAAAAGAGGCAACACCGGAATAGCCGGAGTGTAAAGCTGCTGTATCTGGAAAGCTTCCGCTTTCAACGAAAAAACCAATATAGCTCCGGCTAAAGCCAGTTTAGACTGCCAGTTCATGACTACTCCTTTTTCGATGCAGAAAGAAGTTGATGATAATTTTCTATAAATCCGAAGTGCTCACTCTTCAATACTTCCCGTATCTCGCTTCTCACTTCGGGGCTGTTTTCGATACTCCAGTCAATTACCCATTTCCCTGATGTCCTGTCAGAGGGATCATCAAAGAAAATTACCGCTTTTATACTGGTAAATTTTTCTGCGATCTGGTCAAGCATTTCCCTGTACCAGACTTCCCTGCTTCCACCGATATCGCTGCATCCTGCCTCGGCTACCATAACCGGTTTTTTAAGGACTGACACTTCACGGTATATCGGAGAAGCCAGCTGATCGAAGCTCATCCATCGCATCCCCTCACCACCATCGGTCAGCAACTCTCCATAATTGAAAACGTCAATGGCGACCCAGTCCACAAATTTATCACCGGGATAGTACTTGAGGATATCGGTGCCGTAAGGGCACCATACCCAGATCACATTCCTTGCTCCAAGAGAATCGAAAACAGAGCGCACATGCCACCATGCCCGTATATAATCCTCGGGGCGGTTATCATTCACCCGGGACCATGGGTACTGGGGGTTTGTCATCTCATGGGCGAACCGCAGAAAGAAGGGCTTTCCCCATTGTACAGCGGCTTTTGCCCATTCCTGTATAAAGAAATCGTAAACGCCATCGGCTATGTCCTGCAGGTACCTGTATTCCCTTTTTGACAACGGTTTGAGGTGCGGAGCCGTAAAGTCGGTCACCCACGGCTCCCAGGTAAGCATAGGAACACGACCATTCTTTACAATCTCATCCATGAGATCGGCCTGAAAACTGTGCTCCGGCTTCTCTCCCCAGGCCTGATAAAAGGAGATCAGAGTAAACTTCTTCCCCAGGGTATCCTCGAGCTCCTCCAGTGGATCAAAAGAATAGGGAAGCTCGGGTTTGTAAATACCGGTGATACACTTATCAACCGGCACTTGTGACGACTGCGCAACCATCCGTTTTGTTATAAAAGTAAAGAAAGCCTCCTTTGCCTCTTTCTCAAATACCTTTATTCCCTTAAACAGAACTATCACCAGAACCAAATAACCGGCAAACAGGGAGATCTTTAAAGCTGGTTTCATCACGCACCCGCCTTTTTCCGCCTGAAAAGGCTTGCATGCGCGATAATGACAGTGGGTGCCATAAGCACAATATTGCTCAGCGCAAAGAAAATCATCAGTTTTGTGCCGGTTACAAACCGCACCGATGTCATTAAACAGTAGATAATCGCCGCGATGGAAAGTACAATTACCGCAAGATGCGGCAGGACAAGGTTTGTAAATACTCCCTTTTCAGCAGTCTTAGGTGTCGGGAAATAGGGCACTTTCGTACCGGTTACAAAATAGAGAAAGCTTAAAAGGTAAATAGGCCAGGTCCCCTTTTTCAGAAACATTCCCCGCCACAGGAACCCCTTTTCTGAGGGATGGCGGTACCAGCGCTGGATAAACCACCCCATGGAAAAAGTAACCAGGGCGTAAGGAGTCACATGGATAAGAAACTCCCTGAAATCCATCTCTACAGCCCATAATCCAAAGAAAAGAAAAAGAACAGGAAGTATACAGGTGATAGCACTCGCAAGCCCTTCAAAATAGTAGGTACCTGCAAAGAAATAGTGAAGTTTCTGGTTGAATCTGAGATCTTTAAAATGACGGAAATAGTCCCTGAAGAAGACCGTGAACATTCCGGTGCTCCATTTAAGCTGCTGCTTGAAATAGGAGTGAAGATCGGCCGGGTTCAGCCCGAAAGACAACCTTTCCGGAATGTAAACCGATTTCCATCCCTTCGCGTGCAGTCTCATCGCGGTAAGCAGATCCTCTGCCAGATCGACAGCGTGCCCGTTTATACTCTTAAGCGCCTCGCGGCGGAAAGTGCAGTTGGCGCCTATTACAACCGGGGTCCCCAGCCCGTTCATTCCCATCATCGTCGGACCGTAAAACCCGTAGGTCTGTTCCGCTCCGGCCCTGGCCACAAAGCTTTCATCCTGATTGTAGTATGCCTGTACTACCTGTACAAACCCCACTTCAGGATTCTGGAACTGCCCCAGAACCCGGTCGAGAAAATCCGGTTCGGCAATATGATCAGGATCAATCACCAGTACAAATTCACCACTGGACTTAGAGAGTGCGTAATTAACTTTCCCTGCCTTGGCTCCTTTCACCTTAGAGCAGTCGAGATGGTTTACACCAAGGCGGGCGCAGAGCTCTTTGAGTTTGGGATCATTACCTCCATCAAGGAGATAAGATTCATGGGGATATCTGATCGCGGCTATTGCGGTCAGTGTCTTTTCAAACATCTGATAGGGCTCCCCCGGCATGGCTGTTGTAAACACATCTGCGGTTTTGCCCGCTGGAGCTTCTATAGATGATGTCCCTTTGATAAAAAGAAAGTAGAACCAGTTGATTACAGAACGGAAAACCTGATAGAAAACCGCAAAAGAAAGGAAAATAAAAAATGTCAGATTTCTTCTGTGTGCAGGCGTAAACCACCAGTCCGCATAATAAAGAACGGCTTCTATTCCTATAGTAAACAAAACCCATATAAATATTTTCTGCCATAAACCTGCATGCGGCAGACAATTATGAAGTTCCCGTTCGCCGGGCTTTCTTAGTTTATCCAGAGGATGTTCTGCGTTGTCTGACTGCGGCCTTACTAATTCCAGTGTTGATTCCATAAATTCCTGACTACTGCAGATCCATCGGTGCGGATTTGTAATTGGTTACTTTTTTCTGATTCCACACTTTCTCATCCCACCAGCACTGATAGACATCCCCGTTGTTTTCAAAGATGGTGTAAATGTAATACGATGAGCCGTCTTTAAACTGATGATGATGACCTACGGCGCTTATCTTACTGTCTCCCCCCCGTTCCGGTTTCAGTGTTCCGGGAGAAATTCGCAGTACAATGTCAACCGCAACAAGGATGATCAGAATAAAAAGCGCCAGAGCGAGAAAATTCTTCTTGATTCCGAAAAGGTCTTTCTGATTCTCCATCCGCAAACTCCTTATTTAACCCACATTAACTGCTGAAGTTTGCCTTTTGCGGCTTTATTCTTTGAATCGATCTGAAGCGCCTTTTCATACTGCTTTCTTGCATCTTTGTATGCGCCTTTCCATTCAAGAACGGTTCCTTTTCCCAGATACGCGTCAACTGTTTCAGGCGCCATAGTGATTACCTT
Organism: uncultured Fibrobacter sp.; assembly: GCA_964387115.1. Lineage (GTDB taxonomy): Bacteria > Fibrobacterota > Chitinivibrionia > Chitinivibrionales > Chitinispirillaceae > JAAYIG01. The sequence continues at coordinate 303 of CAYLVN010000280.1, read as the reverse complement.
ATCGTATTCGACTACTGATTCATCGAGCTTCTTCTAAGCCTCGCCTCTATCTCAACATTCTTTGGCGGCTTTGAACCAATGATGCTCCTGAACTCTTCTACCGCCTCGGGAAACTTCTTTTTCCAGCTTGTCAAAACCGCAATCTGAATGCGGGAATCGTAATCTAAAGGGTCAGCCTTTACGATTTCCCTGTAAACAACAATTGATTCATCATATTTTTTGCTCCATCCCAGAGCCTGCGCCAACCCCTTTTTCACTTCGATATTTTCAGGGTTCTTCTCAAGCAGTGCCCTGAACTCCTCG
>CAYLVN010000279.1:0-5120 GCA_964387115.1 uncultured Fibrobacter sp. | reverse complement strand
GCTTATCAATCAGACCTTTGCATGTTTTAAAGGCGGAGCCATATACACCGATATCTTGTCCGCAGATAAATGCATTCTTGTTTTCCGTGAGCAGATAATCAAGAGCTGCGTTGACAGCGTTAAGATTACGGGCTCCGGGAAGGTTGAATGGTTTTATTTTAGAGACTTCAGGCGGTGCAAACACATTCCAGTTCTGTTTCAGAGGGGATGGACGGGCACAGGCAAGTGCTTCGCTGACAATCCCCTCTAAAGATTCATTCATACTCTGTTCGAGTGCTGAAATCTCTTCTTCTGTAAAGCCACATTCATTCAGGCGAATACGGGCTTTTATTAGAGGTTCTCTTTTCTGCCATTCCTGGCGCTGCTGATCGGTGATATATTCTGCATTATCGTAAACCGCATGTCCTTCAAGTCGCAATGTCATGCATTCAATAATCCTGGGCAGAGAGTCATTTTTCATGCCCTCAAGGCTGTCAAAAACTGCATTATACACTTCCCAGACATCTGTGCCGTCAATTGTGCGTCCCTCGATACCGTAAGCGGCAGCCCTGTCAGAGAGGTGTTTGCAGTTGTATTGAAGATTTGCAGGAGTGGAGAAAGCAAATTCATTATTTTCGATGACAAAGAGGACCGGGACTTTCTGCACCGAGGCTATATTCAGGGATTCATGAAAGTCTCCTGTGCTGCTCCCGCCATCACCTATAGTTGTGAGCCCGAAGACATCCTCACCGTTTCTCCGAGCCGCCCAGACTCCTCCTACAGCCGGCGCAAGCATGCTGCCCAGGTGGCTTATCATGGGGAAACGTCTCATTTTTGCATCCCCGTGATGGACATTGCCCTCACGACCGTGAGTCGGACTCTTTTCATTTGCAAGATATTGACAGATCAGGGAAAACGGAGACGCTCCGGAGGCCAGATGGGCTCCAAGATCACGATGCAGAACGGAGATGATGTCCTCGCCGGGCCTGAATGGAAGCGCCATTCCGGTGGTTGTTGCTTCATTTCCATTACAGAGAATAACCGTGCCCTTTACGTACCCTTTTCTAAAGAGCTCCTTGAACTTGATATCCATTATTCTGGACAAATACATATAATAGTAGGCAACAGGATAAAACTGCTCTTTTGACATTCTTATGGGATAACGGGCGAGAGAGCTTTTAATCTCCTGCAAGGTCAAAGGTTGTCTGGGAGTTGCCGTGAAAATAAGAGCCTCCTTGAGCAGTTTTTCATGTAAAGGTCTAAAATAAGTGTTTCGTAGTTAAACGCCAACCAATAAATTCAGGTCAGTCGGGTTTTCAAAAGTAAATTTTAAGTGAATGCGAAGGTGAATAAACGTGCTAAACCCATAAGAATCAATGAATTGGGATACCATGGGAGCAGAAAACTTCTGTCAGGTCTAAGTCACCTCCACAATTGGACCTGTGACTTGTGACTGCTTGTATATTATAAAGACCCGAGTCTGACCGATCTTTTCCTGGAGAAACAGAATGTTTCCGTTGCGAGATGAAAACCCGACACTGAGATCCTCAGTGGTTACCTATGTCATAATATTTATCAATATTATAGTCTGGGTTTTTGTTCAGGGTATGGGAACCGAACCGGCACTGATCAGCTCTGTATGTAATCTGGGTTTGATTCCAGGAGAGCTCCTGGGAAAAATACCAGATGGCTACCGCATGTCTCTTCCCGGCGGTCTGACCTGTTTTCTTGATGGTAATCCGGACTGGTATACCCTTATAAGCCATATGTTTGCTCACGGCGGGTGGTTCCATATCATAGGCAATCTTTGGTTTCTGGCAATCTTCGGAGATAATGTAGAGGATTCCATGGGCAGAGGGAGGTATCTTCTTTTCTATCTTCTGTGTGGGATTGCAGCCGCAGGCGTGCAGATGCTGATTCACCCGTCAAGCCTGGTCCCCATGGTGGGCGCTTCAGGGGCAATCAGCGGCGTTATGGGAGCCTATGCAGTTCTTTATCCCAGAAGCCCGGTTCACATGCTGGTGATTTTTGGAATCTTTATAGATAAGATTATAGTTCCTGCATACTTGATGCTTGCATACTGGTTTTTACTTCAACTCATCAGTGCAATTCCTACCATTGGAGGTCAGGAAGGCGGTGTCGCTTTCTGGGCACATATAGGCGGATTTGCCGCCGGAGTAATTCTAATATTTTTATTTCGGGACCCCAAGCGGGTTCAAGCACACAGAAAAGCCATTTTCAGACGCTGGGGAAGATAGAAACTTAAGGTTCCAATTACTACAGGCAGATTATATCTTATCATGATTGCTCTCTGTGTTCTTCGCAGAAACAGGACTGTTTTATTACCAGTACCATATCTGGCCAACAACAGAGCGGGGTTCAGGCATGATCTCTGTCAATAATCATATTCATTCCCCATATTCTTTCAGTCCTTTTGACACTATCGAGCAGGTTGTAAAGCAAGCCGGTAAAGAGATGCTTTCTGTCCTTGGTATCAGCGACACAGGCACTATTGAGGGTTTCAGCGAATTTGAATCTGCATGCGAAGTACATGGCATATACCCTCTGTTCAATGTTGAATTTGAAGTCAGGTTGAATAATCCTGTCAATTCCGGAAAGATTCTTCTTTGCGGCAAGGGCCTGAATCAGTCTCCCTCATTTTCTTCTGATGCCTCCAACCTGATGGCATCGATCTGGAAAGGGACTCAGGACAGGATCTGGAAAATGCTTGCAATTCTTAACGAATACCTTAAGGCTCAGGGACTGGATATAAATCTTACCTATAATGAAGTACGTAAAGTGTACGCCAGAAATTCGGTAAGGGGTTTCCATGTAGCCCGTGCCCTCTACATGTCTCTTATAAAGAAATGGAACGATCCTCTTAAACTCAATCTGGCTTTCAAACGTCTTTTCAATGACGTATCATACTGTGTCGATTACTTGAATGCAACAGCCATTCAGGAGGAGATTTGCAGAAGGCTGTTTGGAAGTGGTAAGGTAGCTTTTGTGGAGAAGAAACCGGAGGGACTGCTCTGCCTGCAGGAGGCAAAGAGAATAATCCTTGAAGCGGGGGGAATTCCATGTTACCTTTTGTCGGCCGATGAAGTGTCTGCTCTTGAAGGGACCACAAATCCGGCATCGGGACTGGCTCGCAGGCTTATGGAGATGAGAATTTATGCAATTGAACTTATTCCCAATCAGATGTCTTTTGACCTGCTGAAAAAATGCGCACTCTATTTTCACGAGAATGGTTTTTGTGTGACTATAGGCACCGGGTGCTCTACATTCGAGTGTGGATCGCTTGTTCCTGTCTGTAAAGGTGGAGAAGCCCTGGATGAGGAACTGCAAAAAATCTCCTATGAAGGGGCATGCATTGCAGCGGCAAACCAGGAGAGGCACAGGCTGGGACACACCGGATTTGTCGATATAAATGGAGAGCGCGTGGTTACAGGTAATAACCTGAAAAAGTTCATACATTCCGGTGATGAATTGATAAGGAAAAGTCTGGCACGAAGTCTGGGTCGGAAGAAGGTCAGTTGTTAATACTGTTTACTTTCTGACTTTGGAAATGTGGTTCAGTGTTTCACCCCGGAGATGAAACAGGAACTTTGGATTTTAATCACTAACTCCGGGGCATCAGTCATGTCCCAAGGGCTTTTACTCTGCTCATAAATTCTTGTGAACTCTCCCTAATTCCCCTGTTATCCTGCATCAGTGCACCACCTAACAGAAGAACCGAATCATTTCCATATTCGCTGATCATTTCCCCTAACCTCTGAAGATTCATCCCACCAGCCGGGCAGGGAAACGACCTCTTCCATCCATTGTCCTCTCTGAGGGAATGGGCGAGGTTGAGGCACTCCTGTTTACTAAACGGGAATCTTCCTCCCCAGTTGGGGAAAATGGAGATGTCTGCTCCCGCAAGCCTGAAAATTTTACCTAGAAGAACATTGACAGCTATGCCATGATTGGCTCCTGTAAAAAATGCCCCGGTAAGCGCCGGATGAGCCATAATCGCTATGCTGTATTTCTCCGAGAGATATCGCATTGTGTCAAGTCCAGAAAGAAAGGGGGCAATGAGAATGCCTTTCAGTCCTCTGCTGAGCGCGAATTTGACCTGAGTTTCCACAAGATCAAAAGTGCCGCTTACGCATGGAAAGTATAGTGTATTACCGCCGCTTTCCAGATTTGCCTTCTCAACAGCTGCAGCGCAGATTGATACACGTTCCTGGAAACGGTGGAATTGCTGGTCTGTAATTCCGTGATCATCTTTAATCAGGTCGATCCCACCACTTGCGAACTCATGAGCCATCGATGCCAGCTCAGTAACAGAAAGTCCCATAGGTTTCAGGGCTGTACATGCAAGCGGACGGTTGTAAACTCTTGAAATCTTCCTTAAGCCGTCGATTCCATGAGAAGGTCCTCTGAAATGAGAATAGAAGGATTGGGGAAATGAGATATCAAGAACCTTTATGCCGCTTTTCAGTGAGATGTTTCCGTAAAGCACGTTGAGGAATTGTGTTAATTGGAAAGCTGTAATGTCGCTACGGAAACTGATAGTCACATCATAGAGACCATCATCCGGGTTTTTCAAAGATTCGATACGTCCAATGATGCCTTTGTTGAAATACTCCTGAGGGATGCTGTCAAAAGGTATCTCTACAGTCTGTTCGACAGTAATATCGCGAGCTAACTCCTGGGCGGTTTTTCTGTCGGAAGCTTCTATTCTGTAGAGGACATTAAAGCGGTCGGTTTCTGATTTTTGTTGCATGGTGGATTCCGGTAAAGGGGGTCACTTCTTTTGATATGGAAAATATGTTTCCCGGAGGAGAGTTAGTGATTTAATGAGTTAAGTTGCTCATGGTTTCCCCAGAGATGACATAAGGACTTTAGATTTTTAGTCACTAATTCATCTCTGGGGAGCTTAAGAGCAAGCCTTCAAAGAGAGTTCATTTAAAGTTGGAGACAACCTAAATCAATAAAGTCTGTTTTTCATCTGCAGGTTCTCAGGTGCGGGCATACAAAAAGGCAATACAAATTCAACCAACTAATCTGATAGAAGCATGTACACTGTGGGACTATCTTTTTTTTTATTTCATCTCAACGGGAAATTTTATGTAGCGCAAACCATCTCTTTAAGT
>CAYLVN010000278.1:775-5122 GCA_964387115.1 uncultured Fibrobacter sp. | reverse complement strand
AAATCGCAGATGTACCACCGGTGTGGTGCTCCTGCGATCTGTTCAACTTTTCTGCTGCAAGGCCTGAAACGCACTTCGTCCCTTCAGGGATGCAAAAGTCAGGTATTACCATTCAAGCTCAAAACTTCTGAAGACCGGTCCCTCTTTACAAGCCCGTTTAAATCCCGGGGGATCGACTGTTTTAACGACACATCCCATACAAGCCCCGACCCCGCACGCCATTACCTGCTCAACAGAGACATAGCAGGGAATCTGATGCTTTGTTGAGAAATTGTGGCATGCCCTGAGCATCGGGTGTGGTCCGCAGCAAAAAAGTGCTGAACCGGGGCCAGCCTTCCGGGAAATTGAGTTAAGATAATCCATCGTAGTACCATGAAATCCCTCGCTCCCGTCATCTGTACAGATAACCGGCTCTTCTCTTTCAAAAGAGGGTGAGACAGGTTTGAGGCTTTTTGAGCGGCAACCGAAAATCAATGTAGTCGGGATACCGGCTTTTCTCAACGAATTTGAGAGAAAGAGAATCGGTCCCAGTCCGATACCGCCTGCAACCAGAAGTGCTTCTTTGCCCTCAAACCTTGGGAAACCATTTCCAACGGGGCCGATTATGTCGATCTTTTCTCCGGCTCTTTTCTGAGACAGTGTTTCAGTTGCTTCTCCCCGTTTCTGATAGATGATCGAACAACTCTTGTTCTGACTGTCAAAAGATGAGAACGCGAAGGGCCTTCTAAGCAGGGGAACGGTTTTCTCTGAGACACGGATTGTAAGAAACTGCCCGGGAGAGGGAATCTGGGTGGTGTTCCATTCAAATTCCATTTCCAGAAAGTGTTCATTGATTACTGAATTTTTGATAACTCTGGATTCAAACTGCTTCATAGGACCCTTTTTATTGCTTTTGACCCGGTAAACTTCCGGGTGAGCTGGTTGTGAAATGCCGTAGCGGCAGCCTGGCAGAACATTGCGATGAAAAAAAGGCAATATTGCAGAAATTACCGCTATTTTTCATGCAGGAATAATATAAATCAGGGTTAAAGAGCTTTTTGGGTACCTGACTTATCTATCGGGGAAGGTATAAGTGCGATTTGCTCTGAGACGGGTGGTGAACAGAGTGGTTGTGCTGATCGCTGAGAGGGATAGAGAGCCGATTTGGTCGGAGAAGTAAAAACCGGCTCTCAGGAGTTAATCTTTTGGTTGAAAAGTTCCGCAGTCAGCATGATTGCTGTGGGTGATCACGTGTATTCCGGATGCGGTGCATTCAAAAGAGTCGTTATATTCACAATCTGATACCTTGCAGGCACCCACACCGCCATTGATGTTAACAAAACCACCTTTGTTTCTTGCCTGAAAAAAGGTATCACAGGCAGCTTCCTTTTCATCCCCTACGGTTATTGCCAGTGTGTGGCATTTTCTATCTTTGTTATAGACACAATTTGTGGCTTCGCAATCTATTACTTTTGACATTTCTGTAGGCATGGTACTCCTTTCTGTTGTTCCTCGAATTATTCAAATGCAATGCTTGTACCAGAAAACTGTTGCAATATTCCTCATCTATGTTAATATTAAAAAGGTTTCCCAGATATTAAGGTACTATATATATTTTCTTTAGTCCTGAACCTTCCAGATTCATAACCTGAGTTTTGGATTAAGAATCCCCTGTTTCGGGTGTTTCAATTCCGGACTTATTTCTGAAAATTATCAAAATTAAGCGATAGCTTTGAAATCGGAGGCTTACAAATGAGTAACAGTAGGGTTTCAGTACCAGTAATTTCTATTTCTGCAATCCTGATTTTGACTGTATCGGTGCTGCATGCAGATGATACTTTCAACAAGCTTTTTGAGGATGGAAAGTATGCAGATGTTATCAAGTATGCAGATGAAAAGCTGCCGGTCGGCGATCGTGATGCGGCCGTGTGGGCAAAGCTGGGAATAGCCAATGAAGATCAGAAATTGCAGGAAAAAGCACTGGCCTGTTACCTTGTTGCAATAAGAAATGATGCCAAAAATTATGAGGCTCATCTTGGTGCCGCACGCATCTATAACAGTATCGGGCAGCATTCAAGCGCCGCTGAGATGGCAAAGAAGGCCATGGAGCTTAAGTTTACAGGTGAAGCGAGCTGGGAGTTTGCCCGCTCATGTATTGCCCAGAATAAAACCGAAGAAGCAAAAAGCGCGTTGGAGAAAGTGGTTGAAACCGACAAATCAAACCTGGTTGCCAACAGAGAACTCGGTAATATCTTTTATGCCGAAAAGAACTACGAAAAAGCACTTCCTTTGATGAAACTCTCTTACAGTGCACAGCCGGAAGGTGAGACTGCTTACAAAATAGCTCTTGCAAGTAAAGAACAGGGTTTGTCGGATTCCGCCATCGTTTACTATAAGGAAGCCCTCAAGGATAAAAAAATTGACAAACCAGATGCTGCCGTGGATCTGGCCCGTCTCTATTTCAAAGCCGAAAATTTCAAGCAGGCCGCTGAAGAGTATGGGAAAGCCGATTCCAGGATTCTGACAGCCAATGACCTTTATGACTACGCTCTCAGCAGTGAAAAATCAGGGGGCGGCAAAGAGGAAACTGCAAAACTTTTCGAGGCTGCTGTTCAGAAGTTCGGGGCATCGAATGAAAACAAAGTATTGCTGGCCAGAGAAAAAGTTGCTCGCTGGAAGCTCGAGAAAAAAGAGTTCAAAGATGCTCTTGTAATTCTGCAGACTATCAGTAAAGCCGACCCTGCAGGTAAGGTGGTCAAAGAAATCACATTCCTTACCGCCGAAGCCTATGATGGCAGTGGTGAGCGCTCAAAAGCCATACCGCTTCTGGAGAAGGTGATTGCCCAGGAGCCAAACAATGTTGAAGCCGTTGCCAGACTGGCCGATCTTTACAATAAAGAGAAAATGGGCGACAAGGCTCAGGCGCTCTATTCCAAACTTCTCTCTCTTCAGCCCAATAATCCTGATGTTTATATGGCTCTTGGAGAGTACAGCCTCAAGTCAAAGAAGAATGACGAGGCACTGAAGTATTTCCAGAAAAGCTTTACACTCGAAAAAAATGCCCACGCGGCCGAAGGTATGATGCTTGCCGCATGGGAACTTAAGGATTTTCAGCTTGCAGTCGATGCCGCTGAATCGGCCCTTAAGATCGATGAATCTCTTCGTCAACCTCAGGTCATTCTTTCCAGTATTCATATTCAGGACAAAAACTTCTCATCCGCGATTCCAATCCTGGAAAAACTGCTGAAGAAAGATCCCTCTGATCTTGAGCTCCTCAGAAAACTTGCTCTCTGCTATGAAAAAACAGGGGACTCGAAAAAACTGGCCGAAGTTGACAAGACTATTGCATCTGCAGACAAAAAGGATACTGCTTCCCGCCTGCGCTACGCAAAGTACGCACAATCTTCAGGGGACAATAAGAATGCTCTGGCAACTTATAGAGAGCTTTCTGAACTTCTGCCCAAAGATCCCGAAATCCCCCATAGTATGTACCAGATAAATCTCAAGGATGGCAACAAGGATGAAGCGGTTGTAAATTTGACCAGGTATGTGCAGCTTAAACCTCAGGATGCTGCAGCACAGCGTGATCTTGGAAACCTGCTTTACGAAAAGAAAGATTCCCAGGGCGCAATCAAAGCTTACAGGGCTGCGCTTAAGAGTGATCCTGCAATAAAGGGATTCTATAAGAAATTCGCCGAACTGATTCTTGCTCAGAAACCTCAGACAGTACAGAAAGGGCAGAAAAGCGGTGAAGATGAAGTTATCGAGGTCCTTACTTCTGCGGTAAATGCTGGTGAGGCTGATGAGGAGATCTATTCAACACTGGCAGAAATCTACCAGGGAAAAGGTGATTTTGCGCAGGCTGTTCAAATGTACCAGAAGGCGCTTCAGACCAAGCCCCAGGATGCAGAGATGCTTTCATCTCTTGCTCAATGCCAGGAAAAAGCAGGAAAAATTCCGGATGCGATAGTCTCTTATGAGCAGGTAATTGCCATGGATGCCTCCAGAACTAAAGAGATGAAGTCTCTGGGTGATCTGTACATGAAATCAGGTAAAAAAGAGAGCGCGGTCACCACTTACAAAAAATTCCTGGAAAAGTCACAGGAACCCCAAATCGCGGTTCTGGTCGGAAAGACTGAATTCGAAAATAAAAACTATAAGGAAGCTGCTAAATATCTGGGGATGGTCACAGGAGAAGCTTCTAAAAAACCCGATTACCTTTCACTTTACGCAACATCTGTTTATCAGACCGGTGACAATAAAAAAGCTGAAGAGCTGTTCAACAATCTTGAAGCAGTTTCTCCAAAAGATCCCGAACCGGTCAAATCGCTTTATGAAATTGCCATAAAGAGCGCAGATGATATCAGG
>CAYLVN010000278.1:0-765 GCA_964387115.1 uncultured Fibrobacter sp. | reverse complement strand
CGGTCGGACATCTAAAAAAATATACCGTTCTTAAACCCACCGATGCCAAAATGCACCAGACGCTGGGGGATATGCTCTATGACCAGAAGGATCGTTCAGGTGCACTTTCTGCCTATAAAGCGGCATTGAAGGCTGATCCCAAAGCAAAAGGGTTTCACAAAAGATACATAGAGCTTGTGAATGCGGAAGGAACTCCTGAAGAAAAGGCTCAGGCGCTCAACAACGCCATAGCTGCCGGTGAAGCAGATGCTTCCATGTACAAACAGCTCGGCGAAAATTATAAGAAAGCCGGCAACTATCCCAGGGCTATTGAGAACCTTGAAAAAGCCTCTCAGATGGACCCCAAAGATGCCGGTCTGTTGATCTCCCTTGCTGAATGCCAGGCAAAAAGCGGAGCTGTTGATGCCGCTATTCTGACCTATGAACAGGGCATTGCAATGGATTCCAAGGCCAATGAAGAGTACAAGGCCCTTGGAAACCTCTACATGCAGCAGAAAAAGACCGATTCTGCAATAAAAAACTATAAGAAGTATCTTGAGAAAAATAAAGACAATGAGCTGGCCTCTGTTGTAGGACAGGATGCTTTCAAGGCTAAGAACTACCCCGAAGCTGCTAAATACCTTTCGATGGTCAGCGGTACTGAAGCTTCCAGTGCTTCTTTTCTCAAGATGTATGCAGAAGCATGCAATCAGACAAAAGATGACACAAAAGCATACCAGCTCTATAAAGAACTCTCTGTAAAGACTCCTCAGGATGCAGAGGTCT
>CAYLVN010000277.1:0-5122 GCA_964387115.1 uncultured Fibrobacter sp. | reverse complement strand
CATTCAACCCTATGTTCATGGGAAGGTCAAAAGGAACAGATGCTCTGGCTTTAAAGGAAACCTGGTAAGTCTTGCCGCTGGAGATATCGAGTCCGGTTGTATTGAGCTGGGCATGCCACCCCTCTGTACCGGCAGCTGTCATCGTGATTGCAAGCTCGCCGTTCTCTACAGAGGAGGTTCCTTTGGCATCCTCAAATGCGGCGAATTTCCACCCTGTTGAACCGTCTGAGAAATCACCGTTTGTCACAAGTTCTTTTCCAACTGCGGGACCGTTGTTTGAAAAAACTGCTGTAAGATTTACATTTTCTTTTACTGTGATTGTCAGGGGGTTCTGTGACCCTTCCGCACTTCCACTCCAGTTTAAGAACTCGTTGTTTTCACCGGGAGAAGCGGTGAAAGTAAGGACAGTGCCGGAATCGACCATTACCCTGTTGGGCTCGATACTGACAGTGCCGCGTCCGGTTGTGAGAACGGAGACAGCGAATCTTGTAGTCTGGTCTCCCTCGCAGGCACCGTTAAGAATGGACTTGGGCCGCACAGAGGTATTCTTGATGCTGTATTCATCTGTAACCGCGACTTCAAGTCCCCATCCGCTGAGAGTTTCAAATTTGCTGTCAGTGGTCATATCCATTGACGGGCAGTCACTATTGCCCGGACCCCACGACCACGCCAGCCATCCGATCTCGTTTTCCTGGCACTCTTTCATAATCAGCTTGTAGTTGATAGTTCCAACACAGGAGGCGGCGGTATTGCCGAATTCACCAACTATCAGGGGAAGATTCATCTGTACAGACTGGGCTATCTCACTTGTAATTGTCTGATCGTTATAGCCCCAATCAGGGATCCACCACATGTGAACAGAGAACAAAAGGTTATGGTCAGGGTCGGTGGTTATGAGGTCCGGTCCGGTGGCCTGAAGAATATTGATGTCTTTGCCCCACCCGGCTCCATCGATGACTATCGGAACATGTATTCCTGCCTCGCGCATCCTTGTGACAGCGGTTGAATAGCCGGAGAGAAAATCGGCGTTTGAGACTGTGTTGCCGCATTCGTTGGCGATGTTGACCAGAAGATACTCTTCATGCTTCTGGATAACACTGACCACTTCATCTTTTGTCCACCAGTCAACCATGGCCGGAAGTTTATCCCATTCCCCGGTTGCATCGTGAAGCTCCACCATGGGGATCATTTTGTTTTCGACGCATTTTGTTATTACAGCATCGAACTTATCAACTGCGCCTGTAGTTATCCAGACGATTCGTACTACATTGGCACCTGTTTTGGCCATTTCAGGGAAGCTCTCCCCGTTAATATCTGTCCAGACTGTCATTTTATTGACACCGCGCAAAATGACCTTTTCACCGCAGCGGTCGTACAGGTGACGGCCCACGACCCTGAACCCGGGGAGCTCGGCTGAGGTGGCGGAGACGACAAAAAGCAGAATAAACGATAAAAGGGTGCAAATAGAGGATTTTAACCTGCGGGTAACGATCATAACTCTACTCCTTGGATACGATGAATGTCAAACTGCTGCCCCTGAAAGGTATGCAGATAATGTAAGCGAAAAAAGAGCGGGAGTCTATTTAATTACTCATATAATATTAATTTGTGTGGTCAATTATGTCCACAGTTTATATTGAGAAAAGTACATCCGGCCCTCTTTAGATGGTATAATCTATGTGTATCGTACCGGAAAATGAGGCAAAAATATTCTGGCAAGGTATCAAAAAATGTCCACATCTATTTCCAGCCGGAGGCTTATCGGGTGAAAGCTGTTTTTGAGTATCTGGATTACCGTGATTTTCTAAAGGATCACTATAGTTTCAGTAAAAAGAACCGTTATTTCTCATTCCGGTACATTACTGCAAAAACAGGGATCGATGCGAGTCTTTACGCAAAAGTTCTCAGCAAGCAAAGGCATATAAGTTCACAGAAAGTAGCATCGCTCTCTGAGTTTCTGAAACTGGACCGTCAGGAAAAAAAGTATTTTCAGGTACTGGTTCAGTTTAATAAATCAAAAACAGCCGAGGATACAAAATTCTACTTTGAGAAGCTGCTTTCTTTACGCGGCTCACCAGCGGTTCTTCTGGAAAAAGATAAATATGACTATTTCCTGAACTGGTATAACGCCGCAATACGGGATCAGATCAAATTATTCCCTTTTACGGGGGACTACAAAGAACTTGCGGGCCGGCTCTGTCCACAAATTACTGAAGTGCAGGCCAGAAAATCGGTACAGCTGCTGCGGAAACTGGGACTGATCGTTGAGGACAGCAAAGGCAGATGGCATTTGACAGAAGATTTTATCAGGACCGACGGCAAGATGAGTGCTATGGCGGTAAGGTCTTTTCAGAAAGAGATGTGCCGCCTGGGGATGGAGGCTATCGAGCGAATACCCAGGGAAGAACGGGATATATCCACTGTTACAGTGAGCAGTTCAAGGGCATGCATAGATCTTATCAGAGAAAAGCTGGCGTCTTTCCGCAGAGAGGTTCTGCAGATAATCGCCGAAGATGACGGAATGGAAGAGGTTTATCAATTGAATTTTCAGGTCTTCCCTCTTACCTGCAATAAGTGGAATAAAGAATGAAGCTCAGGGTTTTTATCACGCTTACAGCTTCTATTCTACTGCTCAGATGTACAAATCCGTCTTCAGCAGGCGGCAGCGGAACCGAGACAATCAATACTTTCGTGGCCCTTGCAGGCGGTGCTCCTGCTTCAGGAGCCGCGGTAAAGGTGGTTGATACAGATGGATGGTTTGACAGTATTTACAGTTCTGCCGCTCCGGTACTGGAAAGTACAACGGTTGCGGAAAACGGAATGCTTTCTTTTGATATATCTCCGTCCCGTGTCTTCAATCTTCAGATTGACAATGGCAAATCGGGACGATTCCTTTACAGGGTAAACCCGCGTCAGATCGATAAAGACACCCTTTTTCTGGATTCGGTTTTTACTTTCGAGGCGACAGTTGATTCTGCATTGGCAAAAGATGTTGTATTCAGGCTCTCGGGAACAACCTACAAGGCGAAATTCCGTTCTCCGGATAAAATCGAAGTAACAGGTATCCCGCAGGGAACCTACACCCTTGTTGCCTCAGGCGGAGCAGCCGGAAAGTACCCGGTGATTCTCAAAGGGCTTGATATAAGTGCAGATGTACCAGATACGCAGCTTCAGCTTGTTTTTAATAATACGCTGGTTGACGATTTCCAGACCGGCATAGGCTCCACTACAGCCGGTAATCTGAACCCGGATATTTACTGGTACACCTATTCTGACGGCGGGGCGCACGGGTGGAATCCGGCCCTGAAAATGTGGGTGGAGATCTCCGATACGTTTCAGTCTGTCGGCAGCTCCTGGATAAATGCAGACTCCTCCATCGAGACCCGGAATGAAAAAGCCGCTCTCTTCAGGGCATTTCTGGATCACTCGATAGATCCACCCTGGGCAGGAGCGGGAATAAACATGAAATCGCCAGATGGCAAAGGGATAGATTTGAGTTCGATGGAATCGTTCTCTTTCCGTGCAAGAGGAAAGGGAACGGTAACAGTGAGGCTGGAGACTGCTGCCTATGACCGGATTGCCTCAGGGCATTCGCAGTTCAGCTCCATTATCTATCTGACAGATGTCTGGCAGGTTTATACAATTCCGGTTACCTCTTTAACCCTGATTCTGCCCCTTGACAGCCAGTACCAGTTCGTTCCCTGGGAGGAAGCGTCAAAAGAAGTCACCAAAGTGGAGTTTGAATTCTCAGGGAGTGACAATCCTGCGGATTCGGTTGAGCTTTATATTGATGATATCTATATCAACGGGGTGAGATCAGAGGTATTTCGCTGATATCACTTTTCTTCTAGTTGTACTTCTTGAGCGCTTAAAATCACCATCGGCTTAAAAGGCTTGCTCTTGATTAACACTGAACGATGTACGGAAACCGTTCATAGCGGCATGAATTTTGCATTTTTTTTGAAATACATTGAATTTACCTGCAACCTGGTCCTGTTCAGGAGATGAGCGATGGTTAAAAAAAGAATGCACATGTTTATTCTTATGTGTCTGCTGTTATCGGGGCTGTTTTGCAAAAATAAAGATCCTGTGAGCAGTGATGATCCTGATGATGACCCGGAGGTTGCTATTGTAACCGATATTGATGGCAATGTGTACAATACGGTAAAAATCGGAAACCAGATCTGGACAAAAGAGGATGTCCGAACAACGAGGCTCAATAACGGGATAAAAATAAAGGTTGTTGAAAGTGATGCTGAGTGGGTTGGACTAACAACTCCGGCACTCTGTTATTATAAAAACAACTCAAATCCCGATACAGTAGTAAAGTACGGGGCACTTTATAACTGGTATGCGTTAGAAAATCTTGCGCCTGAGGGATGGCATGTGCCGTCAATTGCGGAATGGAATGCAATGCTTAACTATTTGGAAAAGAACGGTTTTAACTGGGATAAATCCACAACCGGATTAAAGCTGGCAAAAGCAGTTTCTGCATCATCAGACTGGAAAAGCAGTCAACTCCCGGGTGCGATCGGAAATAACCTGAGCTTAAATAACAAGAGTGGTTTTACCGCTCTTCCAAGTGGCTGCCGTTTCCATAACGACGTATTTGCATACAGAGGAGTGGAGAACCACTGGTGGAGCTCTACAAAGACCAGTTATGCCGACCACGCCTACAGTATCTATCTCATGAAAGATACTGCAGATGTTAAAATTCATGCTCACTACAGAGATGAAGGCTTCTCGGTAAGGTTTATTAAGGATAACTAATCGGGGGAGTACTGGTTTCCGGCCTTCGCCGGAATGACGGAGTGCGGCTGTTACGATATTTGCGCATTTTTTATCATAAGGTAAGCAGGGTAAGAAACCTGTGCTGATTTACGTAAGCCTTTCGGGCTAATGAAAAGAAACTTGAAGACTCCGGCAAAGCTGAAATAGAGATAAAAAAATAGTCCGTCTATTTACATATGGCAGAGGGCGTCCCCAAACAAGTAATAAACAAGAATAAAGAGATTTTGGGAGGGGGCGTCCCCAAAACAAGTAATAAACAAGAATATAGAGATTTTAGGAGGGGGCGTCCCCCCTTGCGCTCCAGCCCGTCGAAGACGCCGGTCTTGCGCTA
>CAYLVN010000276.1:0-5129 GCA_964387115.1 uncultured Fibrobacter sp. | reverse complement strand
CCAACAAACGGCAATATCATTATATTAAGCGTCTTTATCTTAAAAACTACAATAAGTTTTAATCTACCTACAGTTCGTCAGTGCACCTGCAACAGCGTTTGCAAATGTGATGAATATACCTGCCTCCATAACTGGTGGACAACACAGGGGGATAGCGTAAGACCGGCGTCTTCGACGGGCTGTAGCGCAAGGGGGGACGCCCCCTCCCAAAAAACTCTTGGTTCTTAAATTCTTTATATTAAGGACGCCCCCTCCCAAAAAAACTCCTGGTTCCTTGTTAAATTTTATATTAGAGCGTATGGTGAAATGGGGCTATTTTTCTTCAAGCTCTTCCCATCTTTTATAGGCTGCCTCGATCTTCTCCTGAAGTTCCTTGCTTAATCTGGCCGAGTCAGCCGCAAAGCCGGCCTTTTTATAATTCTGAGGATCCGCCATGCTGGAGGTTATTTCATTAAGCTGGTTTTCCCAGTTTTCAATCTGGCCTGGAAGGGCCTTAAACTCCTGCTCTTCCCGAAATGTCCGTTTTTGTCTGCGTTGAGCCGGAGGAGGACTCTCTTTCTGGGGCTTTGTCTTTTTAACCGTTTCGACTGGTTTTTGTGCCGCCAGTTGTTCCTGAAGGTCATCATAGCCCCCGATAAATTCTTTGAAAACCCCGTCCCCTTCGTACGCCAGCAGCGATGTCACCACGTTGTTGAGAAATTCGCGGTCATGGCTTACAACCAGAATAGTTCCTGAATATGAGCCCAGCAGATCTTCAAGAAGCTCCAGTGTTTCGGTGTCAAGGTCGTTTGTGGGCTCATCGAGAACAAGAAGGTTTGAGGGGGTGGTGAACATACGGGCAAGCATCAGGCGGTTTCGCTCTCCTCCCGACAACTGCTTTACTGGTGAATTGGCACGATCCGATGTAAAGAGAAAATCTCTCAGATACGAGATCACATGTCTGGGTGAATCATTGACAAAGACAGTATCTCCGCCGCCCGGGGCCACATTTTCCCATACCGTTTTTTGGGGGTCCAGGACTGCTCGATGCTGGTCAAAGTAGACTGTCTGGAGATTGGTTCCTCTCTCGATTGTCCCTTTGTCAGGCGAAATATTTCCAAGAAGAAGATTCAGGAGAGTGGTTTTGCCGCATCCGTTGGGACCGATAATTCCGATTCTGTCACCCCGGCTGATAGTGATATTGAGATCTCTTATAATTGCCCTGTCTCCATAATAAAAAGAGGCCTGACGTGCATCAAGAACCCTTACGCCACTGCGCTGCGCTTCACTTATCTCCATACTTGCGGTTGCGCTGCGCTGGCGCCGCAGGCTTCGTTCATGACGCATCTTTTTAAGAGCCCTGACCCGGCCCTCGTTGCGTGTGCGCCGGGCTTTTATTCCTTTCCTGAGCCAGATCTCTTCCTGAGAGAGTTTTTTGTCAAAGAGCTCCCAGGCTTTCTCTTCGGCATCAAGCAGAGCCTGTTTTCTCTCCAGAAAAGTAGCGTAATCGCAGGACCAGTCGAATATTTTACCTCTGTCAAGTTCAACAATTCTTGTGGCCAGCCTTTTTAAAAGTTTCCTGTCGTGAGTTACAAAGCAAAGGGTGATTCCTGAGCTCAGTATGAAAGACTCAAGCCATGTTATCGACTCAATATCCAGATGATTTGTAGGTTCATCCAGCAGAAGAAGATCCGGCTCTTTTACAAGTGCTCGAGCCAGAAACACCCTTCTTTTAATCCCGCCCGACAAAGAAGAATACTCCGCATGACCGTCAAGTCCGCTCAGGCTTAAAACCCGCTCTATAACGTTCTGTACCTGCCATCCGTCAGCTTCAGAGATTGACTGGTGGAGCTGTGCTGTTTTTTCCCTTTCGCCACTACTTTGCAGGGAATTGAGTTCTGCAAGCAGTTCTCCGGCAGGGCCCGCGCCCCTTGCTACTGTCTGATAAACCGTTCCGGCAACATTTTCGGGAATCTCCTGGGGCAGATAGGCAATCCTTGTCCCGGTTTCTTTTATCACTTCTCCGGAATCCGGGGCGTTTATTCCCGCTATGATTTTCATCATAGTGGACTTTCCGGTTCCATTGCGTCCGAGGATACAGATTCTTTGTCCCTTATTGATTTCAAAGGAGATATTATCAAGAAGGGGAGTTCCGCCGAATGCAATAGTTATATTATGTAGACTTAAAAGCGCCATCTGACCAAAATAATTTCCGGAAAGATGACAAAATCAGTCGCGGAAACATTATTTCCCGGCGAAATTATATTGCATTTACAAGCTGATCATATTCAGTTGAATTTCAGATAGAGAGTGTTGATATGGAAAATGATAAGCAGAGCCCCCCTGTGGAAACAGACCTGCTCTCAACTGCCAGCTGTTCACAAGTTAAAGAGCGCCAGGCCGAAACTGCCCGGGTGGTAAATCTTGGTCTGGGGGCAAATGCGGTTCTGGCAGTTACAAAGCTTTCTACTGGAATACTGGGCCACAGCCAGGCACTTATTGCTGATGGTGTCAACTCGCTCTCCGATGTCATTTACTTTATCGTAGTGAGAATATTTGTAGCCTTTTCAGGGAAACCGGCTGACTCTGAGCACCCCTACGGACATCACCAGTTTGAGAGTATTGCCGCAGTTGTGGTGGGGGCGTTTGTGATCACTACCGGTCTGGCAATATTCTGGGATTCTGTAAATACCGCATTTGATCAATTTATGGGGACAGTTGAAATCAGTCCTGTCCGCGGATTCACTCTCGCGGTGGCTTTATTTACAATAGTCATTAAAACGGTTCTGATGTTCAATGCAAAAAGTGCGGAGGCTAAAACCGGAAGCATTGCGGTTTCTGCTCTTGCCCGCGACCATCGTAACGACATCTTTGCATCCACAGGTGTAAGCATAGGAATAGTCTTCGGGTTGGCAGGGGTACCCTGGGTTGATCCACTGGCAGGAGCCATAGTGGCTGTTCTGGTTACAAAAACCGGTATTGACATCCTGCGGGAATCTTCAGCGGAATTGATGGATACAGTACCGAGTCATGAAATAGATGATAATATTCGCAGCAATCTCAATGGTTTCCCGGGAATTATGCAGGTAGAGAGTGTTCATGCTCACCGGTTCGGCCCTTTTTTCATGGTAAATATCACCGTTTGTGTTGATGGAAACATAACTGTTTATAAGGGTGACAGAATTGCTCACGATATCGAGACTCATCTCCTCAATAGGATGGATATGGTTCGTAAAGTTTACGTGCATTATCACCCTGTTGATCACTTGTAAAAGAACGTCTTTCTAAATCCATATATAATTCCCATGCAAGGGCTGCACATTTTGATATTGTACAGCAGTGAAGATACAGATATTATCAAATGTATCAGAGCATATGTACCCATGTAATTTATCGCTCTGACAGGAAGACCGGTACAGGTTCCTTCTTTTGACTGGGAAACTGTTATTTAAAACGGTTGATAAAAATTTCTGCAACCGATGTATTCATTATGATATTTTTATACTTGGCTGCAATGATGCAACTGTTAAGAATAAAGGTGCATGTCCATGCTTGATCCTATCTTTAATTAAGGTTCTGAGAAAACTTCATTTCAGAGGCTCATTGAAAGTGCCTCTGAATAATTGTATGTCTTATTAAATTAACTTTAATAAGTTGTCGTTATGGTTTGTCTAAAAACCCGGTTTTATCCTTCAAAGTAACATTAAACCTAAAAAGATATGGATTAAAAATGTTTGATATTCGAAAAATTCAGGAAAAGGTAATTTACGACACTGTCAGGACTTATGCTGATGATGAAACTGCAAAGGAGATAGTTTATGGTGATCATGGCCAGTGTTCATCTGAGGATAACCCGACATGGGTGAAATCAACTATGACACGGCTTGAGCACTGCTTCGATAGCTCCACAGTAAAAAAAATCCGTATGGATTGCCAGTGTGGGTATGGTATCAAAGAGAAGATATCGTTTGTTAAAGACCTGGTTGCAACATCTTCAAGCATGGAGGAGTTTGCAAGTCATAGCCGGGCGAAAGAGGCTGGTCTTTTCACCCGAGATGGCGAGCTTTATCTTCAATTCGTGTTCTGTCCCTGTCCTATGCTTGCGGATATAGACAGGTTGGAAACCGATACCTGGTGTCAATGCACTACCGGTTACAGTAAGGTACTTTTTGAAGAAGCTTTCAACTGCAAAGTTGAAGTGGAGTTATTGAAAAGTATCAAAATGGGTCATGAAATCTGCCTGATGAAAATCATCCCGCTTGATCTGATCTGGAAATAGTTTTAACCTTTCATCCGAAACAGGACGCAGACTACTTTTTTATTATTGCTGAAATAATAAAAGTAGTCCGTCCTCTCTCTGAACGTCCTCTCTTAAAACAGGCGCGAAAATTGCATTAATGCATTTAGAAACAAAAGATACGTCTGCTCAAATTCATAAACACCGCGGGGTATTAAATGAAAAATGCATTGCTTTGTCTGGCCTGTGCTTTGGTTTTCAGTCAGTCTGCTCTGGCGCAGAGTGAGATCCCCAGGTTTGAGGCGGGGATTCTTCTGGGAGAACCGCTTGGATTAAGCGTAAAGCTCTGGTATAATCAGTTCAGCGCCGCAGATGCTTCGGTTGCGTGGTCATTTACAGAAAATGGAGTATTTGAGGTTCATGCCGATTATATCCTGCATCCCCTAAAGTTTGATTTTGAAAACGGAGTTCTACCCATATATGCCGGATTGGGTCCTGCTTTACGCATCGGGAATGAATGGTTTATAGGCGGGCGTATTCCTGTTGGTCTGTCCTATATTTTCGACAGGCTTCCATTGAGCCTTTTTGGTGAGATTGCACCTCAGTGGCAGCTTCTTCCCGGCAACAGATTTGTTCTAAGCGGTGGTGCGGGTATCAGAATTGCACTGGGGAGCGCAGATTAGGTTTGATTGGAAATTGTCGCAAAAAATAGGATTTTGGGAATGTGAGATTCCCGGTAGACGCTAACTATTATTTACAAAAAAAATGTGTAAAAGAGTTTTAGAGCAATCAGCGCAATTTTGTGTTCCCTGTGTCTCTAAGAGATTTTGGAAGAGGGTGTTCCCTCTTGCGCTACAGCCCGGTTAGGAAACCGGTCTTCCGCTATCACCCCGTGTTGTCCACCATTTGTGAA
>CAYLVN010000275.1:0-5170 GCA_964387115.1 uncultured Fibrobacter sp. | reverse complement strand
ATCTGATCGGAACTGGACAACATCCCTTCATTCAGAAAAAACTGATTGAATACGATAACTGTCACAAAAGCCAGAAGAATGGCATAAAACCATGATGATTGGAAAAACCTGCTTTTCATAATACTCTGTTCAGGGACACTGTTGTTTGAACTCTCTTTTTTTTGCGGCATCCGTCCTCGTCCTTCGGAGTGTAAAATTGACTAAATATTAAAAATAGTTTTTTCGTAAGTTCTTTTCTTATTTTTATATATCTTTAATTGATCAAAGTCTTTTTTGCCACTTAAACCGTAATCAGTTGATTCGCTCACGGTGAGCCGTTCAATTTTTTTAACCCCGACACGGTGATAAAATGATCTTTTCTATAGTACGTGCAATTAAAAAGAGAATTATATATCCTTTTTTTTACGGCAAGCGAAACGACTACAATGCCGAAAAATACTGGCACGACCGGTTCCTTAAGTATGGAGATTCCATACTTGGACCCGGAAACGATGCGATGTCAGAATCCCAGAACCTTGAGATGTACCGCAAGGCCAAATCAGTCTTTCTTGAAACCTGCGACAAAGAAAAAATCGATTTTCAAAATAGCCGTATATGTGAAATCGGCCTTGGGACCGGATTCTACACAGGGATTTTAAAAGAACAGAGTGTAAAAAATTATAAAGGATACGATATTTCCGATGTTGTCATTCCAAGGATGAGTAAACTTTTCCCGGATTTTTCATTTTCCCTTAAAGATATCAGCTCTGAGCCGCTTGGAGACACCTTCGATGTTATTTTCCTTATCGATGTCATTCAGCATATCGTAAATGATGAAAAATGCCGCTTTGCTCTGGAGAATATACGTGACTCGCTCTCTTCCGGAGGCATTTTTCTGATTGGTCCTCTGGCACCCAGAAATTCAAAACTGCTCTTCTACGTGCGTTCCTGGACAATAGAGGATCTGAAAAAGGTTTTCACTGAAGACAAGTTCAAGATCTCCGGACCGATTGATTTTCGCAACGGAACCCTGTACTCGATCAGGAAATTATAACAGAGCCTCCACATCTGATAGACTCTCCACATCGTAATCCTCTCCAGTGTAATTACTTTTGATAATTACACTCTTGAGGCCCTCGAGTCTTATTCTGTCAGATGGTTTATCTCCGACCATCAGCGATTGCGAGATATCAATTCCAAAATCCTCTATGGCCTTAAGCACCATTCCAGGCGCCGGCTTCCGGCAATCAGAATCCTTCCGGTACTGCTCAGTTACACCTTTTGGGTGATATGGGCAGTAATAAAAGGCAGAGATCTCTATTCCCTGCTCCATGAACTTTCCACTCATCCATTCATGAAGTTTCTTTACATCATTTTCTGTAAAGTACCCTCTTGCCACTCCGGCCTGGTTTGTCACTACAACAAGGATATATCCCTTATCAAGAGCCTTTCTGCACAGGTTGAAGATACCGTCTACAAATACAATCTGCTCGGGTTTCCAGGGATATGCCCTGTCCTCGTTAATCACACCGTCACGGTCAAGAAATAGTGCTTTTTTCATCTCTGGTTTCACTTTTTATATTCAATTAAAGAACAAATTAATTTTTCAACCTGAAACTTACGTCACTCCGTCAATTCCGGCGAAGGCCGGGAACCATCATTTCTGTTCTCGGTAATTTTCAGATGGATGCCGTTTTTCAACGGCATGACGTCCGTAACGGTTGTGCTGAAAAGGTTGTTTATGTAAATACTGTAACAATCGAACTCCGTCATTCCGGCGAAGGCCGGAAACCATCTTACCCTGTTCAACCATTTCTGGATGCCGTTCTTCAACGGCATGACGATTTCGTGACGGCGTTGATGAAAAGGTTACCTCTGTGAATAACGTAACATCCCCCACTCAGTCATTCCGGCGAAAGCCGGAAACCATCTTACACAGCTCCGCCTATTATGGAGAACAAAAAAACGGATCTCTTTGCCGACCAGAGTATTCCAAAATATATTCTATTCATGAGCAGAACCAGACCGGATCGGACATCCCCGATTGCAAGAATCAGCCTTATTGCCATAACGTCAACCTTACTCTTGATTGGCTGCCGCGAGCAGAGAAAACAGCTCTCCTCAACACCTGATAATAATGGTTTTGTTGAAGTAAAAGAAGTACAGAGTTCAGAAAACTACGATTCTCTCTTAACTGTAATTCTCTCTTTTCAGAACAGACTAATCGCCCAGCCGCAAAAAAAGGAACTGATGCAGGAGATGCTGTCCGCTTCTTTTCAGAAATCATCAGGATGCTTTCTTGCTGCAGGTAAAGGTATTTACAATAATAAATTTCCGGAATCGATCCGTGAGTCAGAAAGACAGAAAGCAGCCCTTCTTACGGCGCAAAGATGGGCCTTCTACCTCAAAAAGTGGAACGAGGGCAACATGATACCATTTGGAACACCAGTTTCCGGAACAATCTCCTATTCTACAAATCTCCTCCAAAAAACATCAAAAGATACCCTGATTCTGCTTGTACAGATTCCACTGGGGTCGATCTACGAATAACTTTCTGTTCAAGACCGCTCCCGGTTACAAATTTATATCCATTTCAGGTACTTTTTTCTACCAGAATTCCCAAAACATGGTATAATTAGTTATATTATGGTTACAGACAAGTTAATATATACTATTGTACACATCCAATCTGTCCAGGTGAAAATTGGAAAAAATATTCAAATATACAGATTATCGTGAATTTATCCGTGACTATTATCTGTATATGAAATCAGTCAAACCGACTTTTACATACAGAACTCTCTCTGCATTGGCGGGAATAAATTCCTCGGGTTTTTACCCTCTGGTTGTTCAGGGGAAAAGAAATCTTACTGATTCTGTCATAGCCAGGACATCCTCAGCCATGGGACTATCCCCCCAGGAATCACAATACTTCACCTGCCTTGTAAAGTTTAACCAGGCCCGGTCCCTTCAGAAGAAAAATGAATACTTTGAGAAGCTCATTGAAATCATGAACCGTAAAGATGTCATGTTTATAAAAGAGAGCCAGTTTGACATTTTTTCTGAATGGTATCACAGCGCAATCCGGGAGCTTGCGGTTTGCAGAGATTTTGAGGGGGACTACAGGAAACTGGGCCAGATGCTGAGACCGGAAATCACGGCAAAGCAGGCACGCCAGTCTATTGAACTTTTGCTTAAGCTCGGCTTTCTCAAAGAAGAAAACGGTAAACTCATCCAAACCTCTCCTGTTCTTACAACCGGACCAGACATAAAGTCACATCAGATCCTGAATTATCAGGTACAGATGCTGAAACTGGCACTGGAAGCGTTTGACCGGTTCGGACCAAACGAACTTCTATCCAATTCATCGACTACTTTCAGAATCTCCAGGGAAACATTCGAGCTGTTTAAATCCAAAAACAGGGCACATCGACAGGAACTGCTGAAAATTGCAGAACAGGACAGTTCCGCCGATCAGGTCTATCAGCTCAACATCAACATGTTCCCCCTCTCCAACCCCAAATATAAGGGGCCGGCAGATGAATAATATTTTTAGAGCATTTCTTACATTTACCCTGTCAGCTTTGCTTGCCGGCTGTACAGAGATCTCGCCCATAGCCGGCGGGGGACTTGATACAGAGTCCAGTGGTGGAAAACTCATTGGTAAAGTTGTGCTCCAGGGAGGGAAGCCCGGATCATTTTCACAGATCGACCTCATTCCGCAGAGCTACACTCCGTTCTCAGCACACACTATATCTACGGTCTCAGCCGACTCCTCAGGCTCCTACAGTTTTAACGATGTAGATTCCGGGACATACAACATTGAAGCCTTCGACCCTTCATCAGGAAAACGACTCCTGCACCTGGATATTAAAATAGAACAATCAGATTCAATTGACCTTTATTCAGACACCCTGAAAGCGCCCTCCGGAATAATAGTCCCGGGAAATCTCATCCCGGGTGATGGCATTCTTTACATTACAGGAACAAAGGTCTCTCTGCCGGTTGTTTCCGGAGCTGCATTTATCACAATCGATTCTGTTCCTTCCGGAACACTCCCGCCTCTTTTCTTTACTGCCTCAGAGGATGATTCCCCTTCAAAGCTTTCTGACAGTATCTTTACAAAGCCGGATATTTACTTTATTGCAGATTCACTGAATTCATGGGAGTACTCGAAGCAGATATTCCTTAACAGTAGCGCAATAAGCTCTGTTCTCAATGATCCTGTTGCCGGTATTCCACTGCTTGTAAGATTTTCACCAAGCAATTTTAATTTCGATGAAACAGAGTCCTCCGGAGAGGATATCCGGTTCTTTGATGCCTGGGGAAAGCCGCTGAAATTCGAGCTGGAGAGGTGGGATCCTCAGAACTCACTTGGAGAAGCCTGGATACGTTTTGACACACTCAAGTCTTCATCACAGTTCATATTCATGCGCTGGGGAAATAAGGGTGCCAAAAGCGGATCAGAACCTTCGATGGTCTTTGACACGGCATCGGGTTTTCGGGGTGTCTGGCACCTGACCGGAGAATCAGACGGGGTCCGGAATCACGGGCTCTATAAGGATGCCACATTTAACCGTAACAACGGTGATGATTACATACGCGCAAGGGGTCTTGAGGGGGTAACCGGTCCCGGACATCAGTTCAATGGTACCGACGATTACATTTTAATTCCCGGACACGATGCCTATGATTTCGGAACCGGCCCGTTTACAATTTCACTATGGTTCAAAGTCACGGAACAGAAGAGAAATGATCTTTTTATTTACAAATTCGACTCTGAGAATGGTAAGATGGGGATCTCATCGGGGCCCGACGGGACCCTGTTTTTCTGGGCCTCTGCTGCCGGAGTAACCGATACCGTCTGCAGGTCATCACCACTTGGATCAGACAAATGGTATTCGGTCTCTCTTGTTAGAGGGAAGGACCTGACCGCAAAGCTTTATGTAAACGGTGAACTTACTAACGACAGGAGTTTTACAGCGGATGTCACCGGATCCTCAGAAAGCAGCTGTATAATCCTGGGATCGGACCTCTCCCCCGATTCGACAGTGATCAACTCACTCGGTGGTTTCCTTGACGAGGTACGTATCGGTTCTGAGGAACGAACGCAGGAATGGGTCGAAATAAATTATTTGAATCAGAGGACCGACGGGACATTGATTGAGGCAAGGTAAAAGCGGCCTTCCAC
>CAYLVN010000274.1:0-5170 GCA_964387115.1 uncultured Fibrobacter sp. | reverse complement strand
GATTCTGGTGATTCTTGGATCATCCTTCATCTTGAAAATGGCGCCGTCGCATTCATTAAGCTTCTCGAGTTCTTTTTTTTGCTTTTCGGCATCGGCTGTCATTGAGCGGAATTTATAAATTACAAACCTTTTTCCGTTTTTCCCAACCCGTACCTGTTTGAAGAAAACCGGTCCTTTAGAGGTAAGTTTTATTGCAGTTGCCAGAAAGGGATAGAGCAGAATCAGTCCCAGGAAGCCTGCCAGACCTCCCACAAGGTCAAAGATCCTCTTGAAGAGCATCTGGTCGGGGTCAAGTTCAACAGTGTGGGAAATAAGTGTAGGGCGGCCCATGAAGCGGTGATATTCCCATCTTGCAAAGTATGTCGATGCTGCGATATTGAGGAAGACCCGCGCCGGACGGCCCATTTCCTCACAGATCTGAAGATAGGAATCTACCGAGAACCCTTCCCTTGTCATTTTGCGGGGAATACTGAAAAACACCTCTTCAACATAGCTGTTTTTAAGGACTTCTTCAAATTCCGATGGCGGAATTCCTATGTCAAGCTTACGGATCACCCTCAGTCCCCACTCAGGATGACAGACTATCTCCTGATGAATCTGTGAGGCCATCCGGCCCCTTCCGACCAGAATCACCGGGCTGATGTTGTGGTTATTACGACGGATCCTGGCGATAGTCCGTTTTACAAACAGTTTCTCAAATGCAATAAAAGCAAAGGAGAATGATGCAAAAGTAAAATACAGGTACCTGCTGTTATGACTGTGGGGCAGAAGATATAGAATCGAAGCACCCAGGATACCAGCAGAGATAAAAATCGCAATCACACGACGCATCAGCCCGGTCATCCAGGCAAAATGCAGTACAGAAAAGAGAGATCGTGTCCAGGCAAAGTAAAGGTAGAAACCCATAAACCCGACAACCATGACCCAGTAATTGAGAACCGGGTGCAGTGGTATGTATAAAATGGTTATGGAATAGGAAAGGTAATAAGCTATGACAATGAGAAAACAGTCAATGAGAGCAATTGTCTGTTTTAAAAATGAAGAATGTTCTTTAAGCATGTTTACTCAGGATTAAACTCAAACGGAAACTCAAAAGACATGTTGCCGATTTTCTCAGGAATCTTTTTAAATTTTATATCTTTAACATATCGAATCAATTGACTCAGAAACTCTTCATCGTTGATACCGGTTTTATTGATTTTTGCATCTATAACCGTTCCTGAAGGATTGACCCGGAAGGAAACCATAACGGTTCCGCTCATAAACTCTTTAACCTTCAGCCTTTTCTTATAGATGGATTTAAGATTGGGGATATGCCGGGCGATCGAGTCCATGATTGACTGCTGGTCGCGGTATTTCAGTGCTTCCACCGAATTATCCACTGCCTTCTTTTCTATGGGAGCAGACGCTGCTTTAGTCGGGGTCTTTTCTTTTTCACTGTAGACCAGACCCTTGACCATTTTCTCCGCATCACTGTTGTTCATCAGACCATCCTGCTCCTTTAGAAAATCAAAGAGGAGCTGTGAGGCGGATTCTGAGATACCAAATATTCTACTGAAAAAGCTGGCTACTTTCTGCTGATTATAAGGAGCAATGCTATCGACAAAACTGGAAGCCTGCAAAAATCCTGAACCTTCTTCTTTGTTATAGGTCGTAAAAAGCGATTCGGCATAAGCCACTACAGCTCCCGGGGATAATCCCAGGGACAATTTCTGGTAAAGTACCTTTGCAGAACTTAACAGAAGCCCTGCGGCCTGGGGGTTCCACTCCTCGCCAGCCCTGAGCTGGAGCTGCTCAGAAAACTTTTGCGAAAGAATATCTGTCCCGCTGTCTGCAATAAAAACAGATGCAACAGCCATCCGGAGTTTCAGATTTCTTATTCTGACTGAATCACTGGAGGCAGCAGGGTCAAGCTTCACCAATTGTTCAATCTTCAGCGAATCTGATCCGATGACAATAAAGGCGGGTTCTTTTTTCTTTGCACAAAAGATAAAAAGGAAGGGAAGGCCGCACATTAAAACAGTCAGCAGGCGTAAATTCCTGTAATTTAAAATTTGCATACATTACCCGTTTAAATTGACGCCGGCCAGCAAGTCGGACCTCAATGTCTCTACGCTGCCTTCGTTCAAGACATGCCTCCAGAATCCTTCCGGCGGCGTTTGAAAGAGCTTCTCCTGCATTTTCATTCTTGACATTACTTCACTTTCAGGAAGAGCTCCGGGTTTCAGCATCAGGCGCTTGAGCCTGGTACTGAAAGATGCGCTGATCCAGATTCTCTGATTAAACCAGCTTTCAATTTTCCAAAGCGGTATAAGTGCCGCATCCAGCACAACTGTTCCGCAAGTTTCTTTGAAGAGTTCGCAGAGTCTTTCAAGCAACGGCGGATGAACTATCGAGTTCAGTTTTCTTATTTCTTCAAGGCTCCTGAAAACTCTGGATCCCAGTTTGTCAAAAGCTATCGCACCTTCACGAAACACCGATTCTCCAAAAGCCAAAGAGATCTTCTTCTTTATCTCACTATCAGACTGCATCAGGATTTTGGCCTCCAGATCCGCATCGATAATTTGCGCACCTGCTTCAGCCAGGATCTTTGCAGCAGTCGACTTTCCTGAACCCATGTAACCGGCCAATGCTATTTTCGCAGACATTTATTCTCAGGCAATAGAATGATACTTCGTTATAGTGACGCGGTTTCCCTTTTTATTGAATTCCACATTGTCCACGTAATGCCTCACAATAAACAGTCCTCTGCCGCAGTCCTTGATCAGGTTTTCCGGAAGAGTCGGATCTGGAACACTGGAAGGATCAAAGCCCTCTCCTTCGTCCATGATCGAGATCACTGTTTTCTTTTTGTCAACAACATGACCCATGATGACCTTTTTGGAAAAATCCTTGTGGTTGCCATGAAGTACAGCATTTACAAGCAGTTCAGTGAGTGTGATCTTCATTTTTCTGATGCTGTCATCTGCATATCCGAACTTATCCATATTGCTCAGTATAACAGAGATGGCACGGTCCATTTCCTCATAATAGCTTATAGACTGCAGATACACCGGATCATCATCGGCAAATCCCAGTTTACTTTTGATCAGGTTTTTCCTTGACTGTGTCAGAACTTCAGCCACAACCGCAGTAGCATCATCATCGATATTCTTTTTAGCGCTGTATTTTTCATTAATAATGTTAATCAGATTTTCTGCCTTGCCATCCTTTAATGCAGAACATACAGTCTCTTCAAAAAGAATCTTTCCTTCCTGCAAATCATCGGAAAAGACCCTGTAGATGCCATCTGTCAGAAGCACCAGGCAGTCGCCCTGGTTCAAATAGACACTCTGTTCCTCAAAAAATCCGTTGTCAAAAACCCCTATGAAAGTACCCTGCGATTTGAGCGGTAGAACATCTTTCTGCTTTCTGCGGTAAACAACAGGACAGATATGTCCGGCATTAGAGTAGGTCAGTCGGTTATCATGCAGGTCAAGGTAAGCTACAAAAGCGGTTAGATAAAAATCAGCCGAAACATCTCTGATTATCTCGCTGTTGACCCGTTCTATGACTGCTCTGGGAGAGAATCCGTTGCGCAGGTGATTTGAAAAACACACCTTCGCCAGAGCAGAGATGAGTGCTGAGGGGATTCCGAATCCTGTAACGTCGAAAATTACAAATGCCAGAACATCATCGGAAATCTTAACGACATCGTAAAGATCCCCGCCGATTGCCCCGCATGGAAGGTAAAGAGATTTGAGCTGAAGACCTTCAAATACAGGCAGATTGTGAGGGATCATGGCAGCCTGAATCTTACGTGCTATCACCAGTTCAGCATCCCTGGTATCCATTTTACCATCCTGGCATGCATCATTTGGTGTGTTCATATCAATATCCGATGACGATTCAGGGCAAGTCATATTTTATTGTTCACTTCTTGATCAAATAAATCTATTTTGGATACAAATATACTAATGGTCACTCTCAAATTCTGAAGAATTTCCCGAATTGTAAAACTCAGGAACCAGTTTTTTTTCCGCAAAGGGAACCTGAGCATGAACTGGGCACAGTTCAAAGATATCATACATTATAATTTACTTTCCGGCTCAAAGTCTACGAAATACGAAATGGGGTCAAGATGCTGGCGAAATTGCGCTCTCTGGCAGTTCTTGGAATTGATGCTTTTGAGATCGGTATTGAGGCCGATATCAGCGAAATGCTTCCAGGATTAACGATAGTCGGCCTCCCTGACGGTGCTGTCCGGGAATCACGGGAACGGGTCATGTCTGCGATCAAAAACTGCGGATTTCAGTTCCCGAACCGCAAAATAACCATAAATATGGCCCCGGCAGATATGAAAAAAGAGGGTTCAGCATTTGACCTGCCCATCGCCATAGGCCTTCTGATGGCCTCTTCTCAGATAGAAATTGATGAACCTGACCGTTTTATCATGGTCGGGGAACTTTCTCTGGATGGTACTGTTAAACCCATAAAAGGCGTGTTGTCGATGGCTATTAAGGCCAGGGAGCTTGGCTGCGGCGGATTGATAGTTCCAAAGGAAAATGCGCTGGAGGCTTCTGTGGCAAAAGGAATGAACGTTATCCCTGTCAGCAGCCTCTCAGAAGCACTGGATTTTCTGACAAAAAAAATCGAAATAGGACCATTCACCACAGACCTGAATTCAATTTTCAACCAGGCGAGATTCTATACCATTGACTTTCGGGACGTTAAAGGTCAGGAACACATCAAGCGGGCGCTTCTGGTCGCTGCAGCTGGCGGTCACAATATCCTTATGCTGGGTCCGCCAGGATCAGGAAAGACAATGCTGGCAAGAAGGATTCCCACAATTCTTCCAGATCTTTCTCTTGATGAAGCTCTGGAAACAACTAAAATTCATTCAGTTGCCGGACTTCTGGATACAAGCACTCCCCTGCTTGCCACTCGTCCTTTCCGTTCTCCTCACCATACAATTTCAGATGCAGGTCTAATTGGCGGAGGTTCCTACCCCCGCCCGGGGGAAGTCAGCCTGAGCCACCATGGTGTCCTTTTTCTGGATGAGCTGCCGGAGTTCAATAAAAATGTGCTTGAGAACCTGCGTCAACCCCTTGAGGACGGGAAAGTGACGATTTCGCGAGCTCTAATGTCTCTCTCCTATCCGGCGCGCTTCATGCTGGCTGTTGCCCTGAAT
>CAYLVN010000273.1:0-5179 GCA_964387115.1 uncultured Fibrobacter sp. | reverse complement strand
ATCTTCGCCGGTCTTGGAGATTCTCAGATGGATGCCGTTCTTCAACGGCATGACGTCCGTGACGGTGGTGCTAAAAAGGTTACTTATGTGAATGCCGTATCGGCCGCGTTCCGTCATTCCGGCGAAGGCCGGAATCTATCTTCACTCTTCTTGACAATTCTCAGCGACTTGTGACTTTCCTTTACATGCTTGAATTCTTCGAGGCTATAATAATTTTAATCTACCACCAGTTCGTCTGTGCGGCTGCAAGGACGTTTGCAAATGTGATTTCGATACCTGCCTTCACAACTGGTGGACAACAAGGGGTGATAGCGGAAGACTGGCGTCTTCGACAGGCTGGAGCGCAAGAGGGGACACCCTCTTCCAAAAAATCCTTACTCTTCTTCATTACTTGTATTGGGACGTCCTCTTCCAAAAACTCCTTATCTTTAATTCTTTCTTATACTTGTATTGGGGCACCCTCTTCCAAAAAGTCTTAATTCTTATTACTTGTATTGGGGGCCCCCTTTCACTGTTCTTCCTCACTGTGCACACTGTACCTGTAGTGAGCCCTTCGCCTCACTCTTTCTCCCCCTAACTTTTAAATTTCGACAATTTTTTCCAGTCAAAAACGTAACCTGTCTTAGCTACCGGTAGTGGTTTAAATACCCATAAAACACCATAATTTGTAATTATTGAACTTGTTTTCCAGATCACGATCTATTTATATTACTCAAAGATATGCCGGGAAAAATCCTCTGGTCATCCCATCTATACCTGTATCCTGCTTTTAGCCTCTTTAATGAGATTTGGTCTTTATGAATAAGAATTCTGCATTGCCTGTTTATGATGAAAGTAAGATTAAAACACTGAGCTCCCTTGAACATATACGTCTTCGTACCGGGATGTATATCGGGAGGCTTGGAGACGGGTCAAATCCAGATGATGGAATCTATATCCTTCTGAAAGAATTGATCGATAATGCCATCGATGAATACATAATGGGTTTCGGTAAAAAGGTCGAAATCGACATAAAGAGTAACTCAGTGAGTGTTCGTGATTACGGACGTGGTATTCCACTGGGAAAAGTTATCGATTGTGTCTCTACAATAAACACCGGAGCAAAATACAACGATGACGTTTTTCAGTTCAGCGTGGGACTTAACGGTGTGGGAACGAAGGCTGTTAATGCTCTGTCAAGTTTATTCAAGGTGACATCCTACCGTGACGGTCAGTTTGTTGAAGCGACATTTGAACGCGGTAAACTGAAGTCAAAAAATAAGGGCAAGAGTTCCCAGCCTGATGGGACATTTGTCCAGTTCTACCCCGATCAGGATATTTTCGGTGATTTTTCATTCAATTTCGAATATGTAGAAAATCGCCTTTGGAACTACGCTTATCTTAACGCTGGTTTGAAATTGATATTTGGAAACCAGAAATTTGAATCCAAAAACGGTCTTTTAGATCTCCTTGAGAATGAAATTGGAGATAAATCGGTTTACAGTATAGCTTACTATAAAAGCAAGCAGCTCGAGTTTGCGTTTACACACACTCAGTCCTACGGCGAAACATACTTCTCTTTTGTTAATGGTCAGCATACCTCCGATGGTGGAACCCACCTGAGCGCCTTCAGAGAGGGAGTACTTAAAGGTGTCAATGAGTTCTTCAAAAAGAACTATAACGGCGTAGATGTCAGGGAGGGAATTGCCGGAGCGATTGCAATCAAGCTGAAGAATCCTGTCTTTGAGTCACAGACTAAAAACAAACTGGGTAACACCGAAATAAGAGGCTGGATTGTTACAGAAGTGAAGTCTGGAGTAGTAGATTTTCTTCATAAGAACTCCGAAGCCGCAAAACTGCTTGAAAACAAAATATCTCAGAATGAGAAACTGCGCACAGAGCTCAACGCAGTTAAAAAAGAGGCAAAAGAGGCTGCAAAAAGGATCGAGATTAAAAATCCCAACCTTCGCGACTGCAAATATCACCTTGAGGATGGCAAAAAAGGAGAAGAATCGACGATTTTCCTTACTGAAGGACAGTCGGCAGCCGGCTCTATCATATCGGCAAGAGATGTAATGACGCAGGCCATCTTTACTCTTAAAGGTAAACCACAGAATGTTTTCGGACGCAACAAGTCGGCCATCTATCAGAACGAAGAACTCTACAATTTGATGATGGCCCTGGGGATTGAAGAGAGTATAGAGAACCTGAGATTCAACAGAATAATCCTGGCTACAGATGCCGATGTTGACGGATTTCATATCAGGAATCTGCTTATGACATTCTTTCTCAATTACTTCGACGATCTGGTAGTCTCAGGGCACATTTACATTCTGGAAACACCTCTTTTCAGAGTGAGGAATAAAAAGGAAACCCGCTACTGCTACAGCGAAAAAGAGCGGGATTTGGCAACAAAGGAGATAAAAGATCCGGAAGTAACAAGGTTTAAGGGACTGGGTGAAATCTCACCCGGCGAATTTGGTCAATTTATCGGACCTGACATGAGACTGCTGGAAGTAAATGTTAAAAACGTAAAGAATATCCCTGATACGCTCGATTTTTACATGGGAAAGAATACACCCGAGCGACGTGACTATATTATGGAGAATCTGCGATAATGTCCTATATAAAGCCTTTGTTTGACCTCAATTTTCTTGAATATGCCTCTTATGTCATCAAGGACCGTGCAATACCGCATATCAGTGACGGGCTCAAGCCGGTCCAGCGGCGTATCCTTCATACATTGTGGGAAATGGATGACGGGAAATTTCATAAGGTGGCCAATGTAGTCGGTCAGTGTATGCGCTACCACCCCCATGGTGATGCATCAATCGGAGATGCTCTGGTAACACTCGCCAACAAGGACTTTTTCATCGAAAAACAGGGTAACTTCGGCAACATTTACACCGGAGACCCGGCATCCGCGGTACGTTACATCGAATGCCGCCTTTCTCAGCTTGCAAAGGATACCCTTTATAACCCCCAAATTACAGAATTTATTGATTCCTATGACGGCC
Organism: uncultured Fibrobacter sp.; assembly: GCA_964387115.1. Classification (GTDB taxonomy): domain Bacteria; phylum Fibrobacterota; class Chitinivibrionia; order Chitinivibrionales; family Chitinispirillaceae; genus JAAYIG01. The sequence goes on along the minus strand of CAYLVN010000273.1, from coordinate 2,183 downwards.
GCAACAGGGAGCCTGTCACTCTGCCGGCAAAGATCCCCGTACTTCTGGCTCTGGGGGCGGAAGGTATCGCTGTTGGAATGGCAACAAAGATCCTTCCCCACAACCTTATAGAGGTACTCGAAGCCGAGATCGCCTGTTTACAGGATGATCAGCTCCTTCTCTTTCCCGATTTCCCCACAGGCGGATTCGCGGATGTTTCAGAGTACAACGATGGAAACGGCAAGATTCTTGTCAGGGCAAAGCTTGACACCAGCGATCCTAAAAGAATCGTAATCAGGGAGATTCCGTTTGGCTCAACGACCGAATCGATTATCACCTCTATAGAAAACGCCACAAAAAAAGGAAAACTGAAGATCGCCGGAATCAGTGATTACACGGCTGAAAACGTGGAGATCGAAGTCAGGCTGGCAAGAGGTATTCACACCGATGAAACCGTTGATGCCCTCTATGCGTTTACAGAGTGCGAAAGCTCCATTTCTGTCAACCTGATGGTGATCAGGGACGGAAAGCCCGTTCAGGTAAATGTATCTGATGTAGTCGGTGAGAATGCGATGCAGCTGGTCGAAATCCTGAAAGCCGAACTCAGGCTTGAGGAGAAGCAGCTCAAAGACAAACTTCACGCCCGCACTCTTGAACAGATCTTTATCGAAAACCGCATCTATAAACGCATCGAGGAAAAAACCACTGCAGAAAGCGTAATTCAGGCTGTCTTTGACGGACTGGAGCCGTTCAAGGATGAGATAAAGCGGGAAGTGACAACTGAGGATGTCGAAACGCTTCTTAAAATACAGATACGCAAAATAAGCCTTTATGATATCAACAAGGCTAAAAAAGAGATGCAGGAGATCCGCGATCGTCTAAAGGAAATCAGGGAATCTCTTGCAAACATAACAGATTATGCAATCGGCTATCTCAATGGAATCATTGAGAAGTACCGTGATCAATACCCGCGTAAAACCGAACTTGTTTCTCTGAAAAAAGTGGACGCCAGGGAAGCCGCCCAACGAAACCTCAAGCTGCGCTACGATAGAGACACCGGCTACCTTGGCTATGAAGTAAACGGCAACCTCATACTTGACGTTTCGCCTTACGACAGAATTCTTGTCATCCGGAAAAGTGGAGCTTACTCCATTATAGATGCCCCAGACAAGCTCTTTGTTGATAAAGGCATGCTCTATTGCGGTTTTGTAGACAAGGACCTGGTCTTTAATGTGGTTTACCGTGATGAAAAATCTAAATTTCCCTACCTGAAACGCTGTAAAATCGAGCAGTTTATTCTTAACAAGGGATACTCTATTGTTCCTGATAACTGTACGGTTCTGAAACTTACAACCGATTCTGAATCGATTGTAACACTCGAATACAAACCAAAACCTAGGCTCAAAGTCCTTGAGGAAACTTTTATCATCAAAGACTTCCTCGTCAAGGGTGTAAAAGCAGGCGGCGTGCGTCTGGCCAACAAGGAAGCAAAAAGCGTGAAGTTATCGGGGGGATAAACCCTGCAGATATTCCTGTGCACATAACTCTGCGTTCTTACCTTTGCGGACTCTGCTAACTCTGCATTTTATTTCTTCTTCTCTTATTATTTGCCTGTCTCTCTGCCTGGTAGCCCCGTACCGGCGTCAATTCGCGTTTTCGCTGGTGTTGACGCCAAATTGGACGTCCCTACCTCTTGACAGCCACCTTTATCATTGTCACTTCCTTCTTTCCGTCTGTCTTGGAAACCGTTACGACAGCCCTATAAACACCCGCCCCCACGTACCTTCCTTTCATATTGCGTCCGCTCCAGTTGAAGTACATAGTGGAGGACGGTCCATTACCACGAACGAGATTTCCTTTGTAAACCCTGTTTCCAAGCTGGTCAAAAAATTCGACTGTACCGCTGAACTCACCGGTAGCCACAACTCTGGAAACCGGTGTCACTTTAAATAAAATACCCGTCTGTCCTGCAAACCCAGCCGGCAGTTCTCCATTATCTGCTATGATGGAGCCGCCTGCCAGAAACGGATTCGGGCCGGCCTCTACCTTAATTGTAAATGACAGCGATCTGACCTTCAATGGCGCATTCCGGTTTTCGGGGCTCTTCTGGTATACTGCACTGTTATCATAGATATCAGCCAGCGTATTGATCCGGATAGAATCGCTGTTTGATGGAAATGCCGTACCATTTATGGTTGCCAGAA
>CAYLVN010000272.1:0-5224 GCA_964387115.1 uncultured Fibrobacter sp. | reverse complement strand
CCGAATAGTAAAGCAGAAAAAGGCTGTTCTGCGGGTCTCTTTCTGATTGAAGAAGTCTGGCTGCCCTTGAAAGATGATTCTGCAGGTCGGAGCTGTCAGGGCGAAGTGCGGTAATAACATTATTGCGCTCAAAACCTCCAAGCTTCACCAGCACATCAGCGAAGCGCCTGGTGTCCTCTTCTGCGAAGCGCAGGCCTTCTACCTTATTTCCACCATCGTTCTGACCTATAAGAAGGGCATATCTGTAAGCAGATGCACTCTGCAGGAGGATAAATGCTATAAACAACAGAGCAGTCCGGAACATTCTCTACTCTTTTCTCAGCAGAAGAGTGGAGGTCTGACTTCCTTTTGAGAAAGAAAACTTTTGAACCGCTGATTCAATTTCTTCCAGGTCGCGGTGTTTATTAACAATTTCCGAAATCGATTTTTCAACAGATTCTGTTTTCAGCGGCTGAGGTGAAAAAACTGCCACAATAAGTTCTCCACCATCTGAATTGTCCAGAATGATACTGCCCGGAAAATGCAGACCGCTGCCTTTACCCGAAGGGACACTGCAGGAAACAGAGTTTTGATCAGGGTGATAAAAGGAGATTCTCCCCCTGGTATCTATACTCAGCAGTGAAACGAACCACTCCCGCGAGGAGTTATATATCACCTGAATTCTGTCGCCCTCTCGGAAAGTATCTGTCAGCCTGCCATCAGAAACGATACCTTCTCTTTCATATATGAAAGAGAGTCGCGCATTGCCCTTGAAGATAATGTCTTCAGTTTTTGAACTGAACGCGATCTTATTTACAACAGGAATTGCGGTTATGACAAGCAAAAGCCCCAGGACCGGCACCAGGACCGGGCGGGCCAGCGCATTAGTAAATACTGTATACCAGGCAGGTCCGGTTTCCTTTACCTTTGCCGTATAAAAGGAAGAAAACGGGTGTTCAGCCAGAAACTCATTTTTCTCTCTTCGTAAATCCTGCAGATAGGAAAAGCAGACGCTGCAGGTTTCAAAATGCATCTCCAGCGCTGAGGCCGAGCTCTTATCGAGTTCTCCGGCAAAATACCGTTCAATATCAAAGTGCTTCAGACAATTGCTCATATCAGGTCTCCCAGTGAAAGTCCCGATTCCGCACATTTTCTTTTGAACCTTGTAAGATGTCTCCGTATAGTGGACTCACCCATTCCGGTTATTTTTGCGATTTCATCCTGCTTGTACCCATCAAAATATGTGTAGATTACCACTTCGCGGATTTTGCTGTCGAAGGAACCGAGAAAATGTCGGGATATCTCTTTGAGAAGCATCCATTTTTCCTGTGGAAGCGACTTTTTTTCCTCAGTGTGGCACTCTTCATTAAATTCTATATGCTTCTTTTTACGCAAAAGCGAAAAACAGTGATTAGTGCTGGTGCTCAGAAGCCAGGAGTATATCGATTCTTTTTTTTCGATTTTCGGCAGTGCATCAATAAGCTTCATAAAAACCTCCTGAGTGGCATCCAGGGCCTCATCCTCAGATTTAAGCAGCATTCTGCAGCGTGAGTGCACCAGAGAAGCATAACGTTCATAAAGGGAACGAATCTGCTGTTCTGTTTCTCTTGATAGTGCTTTCATCTGCGTTTCTGTTTATTAGATGCTTCAGGAGTAAAAAGCCGCTCACATCGAGCGGGTAAAACCGCATATTTTACTGTTTGATAGTATTCAATGAATCCTGAGATTCAGGAACGGAAACAGGTTTCTCAGAAGGTAAATCGGTACCATTACCGAAAAGCGAATCTTTTTCAGACTCCATTCTCTCCAAATCAGAACTCTCATTGAACTCCCCTTCTGAAATCGACTGTGAATTTTCCTCTGAAACCGTCCTCAGGGAGTCGGTCGAATCTGCAGAATGACTCTCTTTTTTAGCCGAATCCTTTTTATTCTTCTTTTTACCTGTCGGTGCACTCTGTTCCTGCTTACTGTCACTTACCTTTTTTGCGCCTAAAGCAACAAGTGTGCTGTCTGCTACTTTGATTCTGGGCTGAGCTGCCGTACAATAAATTGATTCCGGATATTTTTGACAGATTCTTTCATAAAGCTGTTTTGCGGTGACATTTTTCTGAAGATACTCATCACTGAGATACGCGGCTGCATAGAGGGCTTTAGGAGCTATTTGCTGATCACCATAAGTTTTGTAAATATTATAGAACGCCTGTACAGCCCCCTTTACATCATTGTCACTGCCGTAAACCATATCCTCAGCTTCTTTGAAAGCTGCCATGGCTGAATCGCGTCTTGTTTTCACGGTCAAAGGAAGCTGAAGTTCTTCCTGGGCAATTCTGGCGAAATCAGTCGATGAAAATTTGCTTATAATTTCTTTAAAAAGACTGTCAGAGAGAGTGGAATCCTTCATGCCATCCCTGGCAACAAATGCCGCCGCACATAATGCTTTTGGAGCAACCTCCGGTCCGGCTGTGCTGTCCATATAAAGAGAAAGAAATTGATTGTAGGCCGAGTCCGGTTCGTCGAGTTCGTATCTGAAAAGCTCACCTATTTTGAAGTATGTCGCATTGTGAACTTCCCTGGACTCACTTTTACGACTTCTCAGGTCTTTGAGCATTTCAATAGCGGAAAGCCGCCTTGAAGAGAGTGATACGCTGTTTTTGTCTTTTGACTGCGAGGAGAGTTTGAAGAATTTTTCGGCGTTTACGTAATCACCTTTCTTTTTCTGGTAGATCAATCCCAGTTGATAAAGCGCCTTTGACACCACAAGCGAAGTATCACTGGAAACAGTAGAGCTATCAATATCAGCGGTTATCTTACGCAAAACAGCTATGGCCTCATCAAAACGTCCCATCCGGCTCAGTATAATTCCTTTGGTCAGAAGAACTTCATCAAAGTATTGTGAATAGAGCCTCTTCTTGAGCATCAAATCAGCAAAGCTAAGTGCCCTGGAGAGTGAATCGACTTCCATGTAACAGTTCAGAAGTGCTTTGTCCATGCGATAGGATTGTTCTGGAAGATCTTTTTTTCTGGGTGTCTTCTCAAGCAGAACCATTGCTTTCTCATACTGTTTCAGCTGGATATAAAGCTCTGACATGCGAAGAATAAGATCTATTCTGTCAGCCTCTGATTTTACTTTGCCCAGGGCCTTTTCCATATAAGAAATAGCCTGTGCCTTGCTTTCACGTCTTATAGCGATATCGACAAGAAGAAGGCTGACCTGATGATCTTTGTCCAGGTGCGGATATTTCTGAAAAATGATCTCAATTTGATCTTCCGCCTTATCCAGATTGTCTTCTTCAATAAATGATTTCGCGAGGTAAAGATACGATTCCGGGATGTGAGGACTCTGAGGGAAGTCCATCTGCAGTTCTTTAAAACGCCTAATAGCCTTGGAGAAATCTTTTTTGTAAAAATAAGTTTTACCCATCAGAAACAGCGCATCATCATGCCATTTCTTTTTCTTAGAATAAACATCCAGTACCTTTTGAGACTTTTCAATAGCCCGGTCGTACTTTGTTGAAACAGTCTGTGAAGGAGTGGTAACGAGACTGTCCGGGTAATTACGCATTACCTTTTTATGCTCTTTGTTCCCCTCGTAAAACGCACTCTCCCCGTTATAGTATGTATTAAGATATGCAGTGCAACTCAAACCCAGTGTTGAGGCACATAAGAGTATCGCAGGAAGAATTTTTCTCATTGAACTGCTCTCAGATATAATTGGCATCTCAGTAAAAATATATCCGGTTGATCATTAAAGAGTAATGAGTTGAAAGTCACAAGTCACAAGAAGGAAAAAGAGGGCTGATTAATCAGTCTTGCTCAAAGCGGAGGTGAGCTTTATGACAGGATCTGAACAGCTGTCGCAATAAAGGTTGTGTAATATTTCTATTTAATAGAAACATTTTAGTATTTTCAGCTCAGTGAAAGGCTCCCGCCACAGCAGGGATATACATAGACTGCAGCCCTGCTTTAGCAGAAATGACTGAGTGCTATAAAGGTGTCATCAGGGGATAATCTGCGTTAAATTATGAAAAATTTCAGAAGAACAGTTTTTTTAATATGCTCACTCTCAGTCCTGTGTCCCCAACTTCTATCTGCGTCAGAAACGAAAGAGAATAATTCAGGGCTGGATTCAACAGAAATAAACGAATACCGCGATTCTTTGATAGAGAGAGAACGCTCCAGAGTAGAGGTATTTGAGTACGCAGGCACCAACTTTTACCGTCAGAACCCGTTTCACATACCCTCTCCCGCAATCTTCTCCTCAGATGCCAAATCACCATCAGAACTGCTCGGGACTCACCCGCTTTTCTCATCGGTGCGGTTCGGTATATCAAGTTCGCTCAACCGGTTTCTTCCTTACGGCAATGTAGCCCCGATAAATACAATCAGACAGGGGTACCTCTTTTCCAACACTACCGGGAGCTTGATGTCTGGAACGGATCTTGTTTCAGCAAATGAAATCTCAGATATCTTTCTGGAAAACGGTGGAAATCTCTCCTACCGCAGGACCGGTTTACTTACAGTCCCGGAAGCCACACTGCTGTGGGAAAACGGGGTATTTGATGAGAATATTCTTCAGGTGCGATTTTCCAGACCACTTTCTAAACACCTTTTGATCAGTGCGTTTTCCAACTTTCGTCATTTCGACGGTAAGTCATACAGCCATGATGGAAATGATGTCTATTTTACATACAGCAGAGTGACTGACACATCACATCTTTCCCACAAAGGTTATAATCCTCTCACCAATGAACACACGGTTGGAGCAAGCCTGGCCTGGAGCCCTGACAAAAGGCAGAATACGATTCTGGATTTTTACTATGGCGACCTGTCAAACGAGATTGCCCTTGACAAAGATAAACCAAGGGATCAGCTTGAACATGCACTCATCCACCGCTACCCGCTCCGCTTACAGCTCCGGACCTCACGGGATCTGCCTGGGGATTGGTTTATTGATGCAGAGGGCAGATACGAAAATGAACCTGTAACACGCATCACAGCCGGAGACGTAAATGGTAGAGTTGTACCGGTACGTAATGATGCGAGTCGGGATGAAAAGGGTCTGGCGCTGCGTTCAGGTTTAAAACTGGCAAGCAATGACACTGCTGGGATAGCTCTGGAGGTAAGGAGAAATTCTGATGATCTTTTTAATGGTTCAAAGGTTCTATCCTTAAAGAGCAGACCGGAACTCTTCTACAGACACTCTTTTGACCTTAAAAGCATGGAAGGCACGATCGGTGCCGGTGCA
>CAYLVN010000271.1:0-5229 GCA_964387115.1 uncultured Fibrobacter sp. | reverse complement strand
TGGTGGACAACAAGGGGTGATAGCGGAAGACCGGTTTCCTAACCGGGCTGGAGCGAAAGAGGGAACGCCCTCTTCCAAAAGATCTTGGTTAATAATTACTACTTGTATTGGGGGCACCCTCTTCCAGAAAATCTTCATACCTGAATTCCTCGTTTTGAAGGAATAACAGAAGTGGTGGAAGTTTTTGGTATACTCCACCTTCTCCTTCATATAGAATCAGATTTTTCAGGAAAAACGATCCGATATACTAAAAATCTGGTAAAACCTGGTATAAACTTTAAAACCGGAGTACAATAAAATTCAGGTTTGCCGTTTGGGCCAGTATGGTCGGTTACAAAAAAACAACTAAATTCGATGATAAATAAAATATATTAAGCATATCATACTAAAAATGGCTATATTATGGTTACATGATATTTGCAGAATCGAATACATAACTTAAAAGGAGCCCTCCATGAAAACCATGAAAACGGTCCGGAATTTCTTTTTTCTGGCACTTACCCTGGCATCATTTTCCGGCATCAGTGAGGCCCAGGACCTCTGCCAGCCGGTGGGATGGGCGACACAGAACGGCGGGGTAACTGGCGGCGGCAGTGCCACTCCGGTTGTAGTTTCAACCTACAATGATCTAAAAGCAAAACTCACCGGTTCCGATAAGGTGGTTCATGTAAGTGGAACTATCACAATTCCCGCCGGCGGGAGGATAACGATTCAGGATCAGACCGGAAAAACCATCTTCGGGCTCCCAGGATCAAAAATTGTTTCTACAGACCGCAGTGCTGATGGTTCCGGAATTTTCTACATCAAGAGGTGCAAAAACTTCATCATGCGCAACCTTGTCTTAGAGGGTCCCGGTGCCTACGACACAGACGGATACGATAATTTATGTCTGGACAATTGTCAGAATTTCTGGGTCGACCACTGCGAATTTCATGATGGCATGGATGGAAATTTTGACATTAAAAGCGCATCTGACTTTATCTCTGTTACCTGGTGTACCTTCAGCTACGAAAAACCCCCGATCGCCGGAGGCCCCGGAGGTTCAAATGACCACAGATATTCAAACCTGATTGGATCCTCAGATGGAGCAACCGGTGATCAGGATAAATTGAATGTCACATTTTATTACTGCTGGTGGGGAGAAGGCTGCCGCGAACGTATGCCCCGCATGAGATACGGAAAACTTCACATGGTAAACAACCTCTTTAACAGCAGTGTCTCAAATCAATGCATACGCGCCGGATACAAGGCGGATATTCTGGCGGAAGGAAACTATTTTGACAATCAAAAAAAACCTATTGACGAATACGAAGGCAACTATACGGCCATAAAAGGAATAAACAACTATGGAGCAGCTAACATATCGAAGAACACTGCATTTGACCCCCCTTACGACATTGCGGTTGCAAACCCCCAGGACATTGTGACCCCAATCAAAAACTGTGGCGGCGCCACACTACCTAACACGACCGGATGCTCATCATGCGGCGGCGGCTCAATCAACCAGTCTCCCTCTGTAAGCATCACTTCACCTGCCGATAATGCCTCTTTCAGCGCACCGGCTCAGATTACCATTAATGCAAACGCCAGCGATCCTGATGGTTCTATAAGTAAAGTTGAATTTTACAACGGGCCTACACTTCTTGGTTCTGATAACAGCTCTCCATATTCATACACATGGTCGAATGTGGCAGCAGGCACATACACTATTACCGCAAAAGCGACAGACAACAAGAATGCAACCGGAACATCTTCAGGGATAAAATTAGTTGTAAATGATCCTTCTGTTCCATCGTTGACAGCCACATCCAATACAACCCAGTCCGTTGCTTCCGGTTCAGCAATAAGTCCGATAGTCTTCACATGGGGCGGCGCGGCAACAGATGTAAGCCACACTACGCTGCCTGAGGGGCTGACAGCACAGAAGAATTCCCAGGCAAAGACTCTTACTGTGTCGGGAACCCCTGTCTCAGGAGGATCTTTCAGCGTATCGACAATCGGCGGAAACCCCGGTGTAACACTCAACGCTTCTGTGTCAATTTCTATACCGGGTTCTATTCTTGCCGACTGGTACCCCTTCCAGGAAAACCCGATCACCCTTGATTTTATCTCTTTTACAGATGCATCTATAGGTACCGACTTCTTTGACCAGACAAAACCGGCCAACGGTGTAGCTTATACTCCGGGAGCGCTGAGGCTCAACACCGGTGTGGGTACCATGAGACTTGAGCTGAAGACCCTTGATGTGCTGAAGATCCGCATGTATGCCACCGGGGGAAGGACATTGAAAGTAACCTATGGCACCAACGGAACAGAAAACACCTGGAATTCCGCGGGGCAGTACGAAAGCGGTGCTCACGAACTTGACCTTACCGATATGATACCGGCACTGGTCTCTTCACAACCGGTTATTGTGAATATTATTAACAACCGCACAGATGGCGGGACGTTGAATATTCATGATCTCTATGTTGAAGGAACGGTTGACAACACCTCTACTGGCATTTTAACTTTCGCAGGCGCAAAAGCCCACATCAGAAATATCGGTTTTATAAACACCGGCAAATCACTTCTCTTTTCATCATCAGTTTTAAAACCGGTAAGAATTCTGGACGTTATGGGAAAAACAGTCTGGGCAGGGACGGTATCGGGAAACCTTGATATAAGCAGACTGAATAACGGGATCTACCTTTTGAGGGCAGGGGAAATTACCGAAAGGTTTATAAAAAAGTAACTCTATATTATTTGACATAAAAGAGGCATGCTGACGGGGAAGTTTTCCAGATAGCATGCCTTTTTCTTTTCGGTTAATACGTTCCATACCTGTGCTTTACATTGAAATAACCGCAATTAATACAGGGGATTTTTCATACTCAGGGACACCTCTGAGTGATTTGCCAGTCAGGGTCAAAAAGATCAGCCCATGAAGCCGATGACGAATCGATATCGCAGAGTTTATTATTGGCCAGATCAAGTGCCCCTGAAGGCGATAAGCGGTTGAAAGATCCCGGCAGAGAACTAAGCTCATTTGCTGAAAATTCAAGAACCCTGCAATCTTTCAGATAACCAATTTCCGGAGGCAGGTACTGAAGGCCATTACTGTCAAGGTACAGTTCAAACAGGCGCATTCGGCCGACTTCCGGAATTACTTCCGGCAGCGATGTATTCCCAAGGTCAAGGATTCTTACCTCCATTAACTTTTCAATTTCCACCGGAAAAAAATTCAACTTAAAACCCCTGAGAAAAAGTCCCGAGATACGGCCATTTCTGAAACTGCAGACCGAATCAATCGGAACCTTTCCGTACCCAAGAGTATCAAGGATCTTTTTGATTGTTATCGTGTCACATGTGCCGTCAAAACAGGGCTGAACCGGGCGTGGTTCCAGATTGAAAGATCCTATGTTGCGCATTTCTCCATTCCCGATGTCAAGAGTAACATCCATGGCGCCTGATCTGCCCCATGACCCCCCTTGATTCAATGACTGTGATCTAAAGTGGAAAACATGGACACCTGGCGGAACTGTAATTGAAAACTGCCCGAAAGTGTCTGTAAAAACTGAGCGCTCCAGTCCATATACCTGAACGTAACCGGAGGCGCTGTCTTCTCTTTCAATATTAACAGTTCCTTCCACCGTGGAAACCGGTAAAAGCTGCCCGGCATCAATTTTGTAATGCTCTCCCCCTTTTATAACTTCTATACGCCTGAGAACCGAATACGAATCACCCAGGGAAGCCTCGATGCAGTATTGACCAGGCAGAACACTGTCGATAACAAATGAGCCGTTCTGACTGGTTTTTGTATCTGCAATTGAATGAGTTCCGAGGTATTCTTCCGACAACGCGGAATCCGAAAGGTAATCGACTGGCCGAAGCCGGATATCAACATCTCCCGCAGGATTACCATCTGCATCATTTATCAAACCATCAAGCGAACTGACCTCCGTGCTTGAAGCTCCGCCGGCAGTCTGCACCGGATTATTCACTGAGCAGGCACCTGAAATCAGAATCATAAACAGCGCACTATATAAGCTAAGCGGCAGCTTATTACATCCCTGCATTTTTTGTACTCCTGCTCACTGGAAATAAATTCAGTGTTAATTGACATGCGAATTCCGGACTGCCATCGATACGCGCCATTTCCATAAGTTGATTGTGAAGCTCTCTTATCCGCAACTTAAACAGATCAAAGGTCTCCCTGGAAATGGAAAACGTCGTAGATGTCATCATACGGTCGTGAATCTCAGTCCTATCATATGCCTGCATTGCCATCTGCAGCATAGAAACCTGAAATTTCTCGATCACAAAAGCATCCGCAACGCCGGGCTTTGCATTTATCAGATTCTGTGTCTGATAGAAGTGGCCATCTTTATCCTGCTCAATAAAACCGAGCTGTTCTAAAAGGAATATCGACTTTTTGGCCTCAGTAGCACGAATCTGAGGAACCAGAAATGCCCCCAGCTTTTCAAAATCACCTTTAAAATCAAAAAAAGTCACAACCTCTCTTATCACCGAGTGATACCATGCACTGTAGTACTCGTATCTGTCTTTATCTATAACAGCGATATCGATCGGTTTACGGATTTCAACCAGACGGCTGTAATACTCTGTTTTTTCGACAATTGTCTTTGCCTGATTAAAGAATACAAGGTATTCAAAGTATTCTTCTTCCTGGCGATTGAAACCTATGGCCTGAGAAATTTTAAGAATCGTTCCCTTTGTAAGGTTCCGCTTTCCCTCAATGACATAGAAGAGAAACGAGGGTGCCTTTATACCGGCTTTTTCAGAAAAATACCTGTAAGAAAAATTCTTCTTCTGTTCTTTCTTTTCTTTATAGTAGTCATGCAGAAATGACCTGTAGTCCTGGTATTCGAAAAGATTTATCTGCGTTCTCATAAAATTCTACTCTATTTGATTTTTTTAAGGCAATGAGTTCGCCACTTACAGTTAATATAAGCTAAAAACAGTCTTTTTAGATGAATCAGAAATAATTGGCGTTCTCAAAAGAGAACTTCTTTTCTCTTTCTTAGCGGACCAATATTTACAGTAGTAATGCTAAATGGATTTTAGGGCTTTTGAAGGGGGCGCCTACCAATATAAAGAATTCTTAAGAACCAGGAGTTTTTGGGAGGGGGCGTCCCCCCTTGCGCTCCAGCCCGTCGAAGACGCCGGTCTTACGCTATCCCCCTGTGTTGTCCACCAGTTATGGAGGCAGGTATGGTTATCACATTT
>CAYLVN010000270.1:0-5235 GCA_964387115.1 uncultured Fibrobacter sp. | reverse complement strand
CTGAAAAGATTACTCATCAATATATACGCAGCCCAGCATTTCACTGCCAGGTAGACATTTCCCCTTGCCTGACCAAGTGATGGATCAAGGCTGTCGTAGGTGGTTATCTCCGCTCCGCCCTCAGTCATACTGCTGTCAAGCTGCATTATTCCCCGTCTTTTCAGCGGATCAGGATTATCCCTGTTGATCATGCTTCTCAGACAGCCTCCTAAAACCGATCTGTTCTCCTCAAACCAGCTTTTATCTCCGGTCCGCAGACAGTAAACAGTTGCGCAGATCACCCAGTTTACAAGCTGTTCATGTGTCATATAAGAAAAACAGCTGTCAAGCCCGGACAGTTCATAAACCGAAGTTCCAGGTCTGGTAAAATGATTGGCTACTCCCATATCATGGGTGAAACTTATCCCTCCCGGGTACTCCCTGCTCTCACCCGGGAAACGGGTTTTATCCGTATAGCTGTATCGGTTCACGTACTGATCAAGCAGATTCTTAACAGTCCAGGGATTCATCTGTATTTCATAGATGAGCTGATCGACTGCCAGATCAAAAGTGTTCATCATCCGGTATTCGCCTTCATTTACGACCCATAGTGGCTTACCTTCCGATATAAGAAGCTCGGTTGATCCATAATAGCTCCTGATAGCGTGTGTCACCAGAAAACGTCTGTTTTCACTGAGACCCTTACCCTCGATCATTTCATCAGAACTGAGAGCAGATTTTCTGTACCACTCATAGTTGTCAAGAGTATGAGATACAACCTCCTCAACACTCTTAAAAAATCTGGTATAGTAGTAGGAAGTATCAATCCCGGATGTAGCTCTGCCGCCGCGGAAAAAGCCTGCGGCAAGATGGAATGTCCGTTTTTCTCCTGAGGGCACCTTCATGAGAATCAGTCCGGTATTTCCCAGCCCAAAAGAGAGATTCTTTTCGTTCTTACATGCCAGAATATTTTCTGCCGAGAACCCCAGCCCCGAAAGCACTCCTTTATCACGGGTTCCAACCGCGATGTGAAGGCCCTGCCCGATACCGGTAAATGGGTCTTCTGAGCTGCCGTTATAAAAACGCATCGCAGAATAGGGATCATTGCCTGTAAAACCAAAAAACGCTGTCCTGGGATGAGAGCATGCACTGTTATCAACCGATATTTCAATCAGGACCGCAGGTGTTATGATCCGTTTGAGCTCTTCGGTATTTGCTGACAGGGGATCAGGAATTGAAAAAACCGGTGTATAGATAGTAAACGAAAGATCTCCGGAGTGCCACGTGTCGCTTCCAGGTCTGTAATCGCGGGCAATTTCACCATCTGTAAATCCATTCAGAATCTGCGGGGTGTCATTTTTTGCCTTTTCAGGATCAAACCTTTCACTGCCTGAACCGGTGTCCTCAAAGAACGGAAAGGCATCAAAAACATCATCACTGTTCTTTCTTTGCAAACCAATATAAACGCTATGGTCGGCAGGCGATGATAACTCCAGCCCGAAACCACCCTTTGCGCCTTTATATCCAAGTGTAAATGAGGCAAACGCCCCTGGCGGAGAATGATGCGCGTTAAAGAAGATATCGTTCATGTAGTGCTCTTTCTGGTTTTTCTGTTATATAATCCGGTTCTTTTAAAATAGTTCGGGAATGACAGATGTACCATTTTATTCCTGTGCCAGGGACGTTATCAGTATCAAAATAGAAAGCTCTGAAAAGACAAGATATTTCCAGACACGGTCGAGGGCGACCACGGCACACGGATCTAGGAAACCGGCATCTGTGGACACAACCGGGCATGAGATAAAAGTTCAATGAATTCTCGTATGTTTTAAAACAACAATACCGGATTCCGACCACGAAAGAAAATCTTCCTGCTTGCGGCATTCAACTCTTGGCTCTTATTTTATATTTACCGATTAGGGATTTTGTGAATACAGGGTACCTGTTGATTAATTTTTTAAATATCAAGAACGTAATCGCATTAAAACCGTTTTAAGTGCATTAAAAGGAAATGAAATATGCCGATGTACGAGTTCTACTGCAATGCTTGCAACACTATCTACACGTTCTTCTGCAGATCCATAAACACCGAAAAATCACCCCAATGTCCCAAATGCCACAAAGATGGCCTGAAGAGGATGGTGTCAAGGTTCGCGGTAACCGGAAGCAGCAAAGAAAATGATGCAGATCCGGGAGAACACGATTTACCATTCGATGAGTCAAAGATGGAGAGGGCTCTTGAATCCCTGGCTTCTGAGGCAGAGAGCATAAACGAGGATGATCCCCGACAGGCAGCGGACCTCATGCGCAAGCTCTCCAGTATGACAGGGCTGAAGCTTGGAGACAAGATGGAAGAGGCGCTTTGCAGGATGGAATCCGGTGAGGATCCTGAGGCAATCGGTCAGGAGATGGAGGGGCTGGACGAAAACGAGCTGTTTAAAATTGATTCAGCAGGAAAGGCCGGTTCACGGAAATCAGCACCCGCCAGAGATGAAACCATTTATGATATGTAGAGACATCCGATTCTGTAGAGACATCCGGCCGGATGTCTCTTCGGCCGGATATCCCGGCCGACGCAACCGAAAATCACATCCCATTTATCCCTGCGTAAATTTTCTCAACGAATTCCTTTTTCCCTGATTCATTCGTGCCTGTTATTCTGATCAAAACCACCTGGCCAGGCCAGTCTGCGCTGAGCTGAAGGCTGCTTGACATTCCAAACGAACGGGTTTTGAGTACCTTTCCGTCAACCCCGAACACCTTTACGTTTCCGGATGTCATCCCTGGGAAATCGATTTTTATAACGCCTTTGTTCTGAGAAACCATAACCCCCTGTTTTTTCACAGATGCAGCCCGGCTTCTTGTCTTGACAGCCGGAGGCTGGAGTGCTTCCAGTGCTCCTGAAAGGAATACCAGCGGGGCGTTCCAGTTTATAGCTATTTCGTTTGACGCATACGAGCAGGCCCGGTCAACATAGGAGAGCGCAGGTTGTGAAGACTGGTAAAAATCACAGTCATCCAGATCCTCTTTGCCGGGATTGGGACCGCCGGCCAGAAATCCAGGTATCGGTTCATCTATATTGTCACCGTCTGATGGCCTGTGGTGAATCAGCATGGGAGTCTTATCCCCAAAGCCTGTGACGTATGAGTAACCCGTCGGGTTTCTTCCAAGCAGATAGTCGAGTTGATTTATAGCAGAAGCTTTGAGAGAGAGATTGCCCGATTCCAGAAATCCAAGCACCATCGCCATACCCTGATTTGCGGCGACAGAGTTGCTTCCCCAGTAATAATCATTGGAGGTCATGCTTACCGAATATGCGTTGGAGTTGCAGCGGCCGGCATATTCAGAAGCAAGTGCCTGGATTTTACTATTGATACTGGCCTGGGTCACCACAGATGTAAGATTTTCTCTGTTTAGAAAGAGTGAATAAAGCCCTAATGTCGCCACATCAGGCCAGCCGGGAATAGAGTATTCGGGATTCAGCTGTCCGGAAGTGTATGCTATTGTAAAGAAACTGTCCAGTTTTGTGGAAATATAAAGCTCAGTTGCGGCCCACTGGAATTCATCTTTTACATTTGAATTGCCGTACTCACCTGTGGTGATATCAGGGTTGAAATTAGTATTGAGCTGCGTCTGGTTGTAGAAAACAGATGGATTTTTACGGGCCCAGCTCCATGCATCAAGAGATGCCCTCAGGCACTTATCTGCAAACCCTTGTTTCTGTGTTTCGAATTTTTTAAACACCCGGTAGGATTGTGCCATAACTGCAGCAAAATCCAGTGCCGCAGCAGAACTTTTCATCACCACATACCGATCATCCGTATCCTCTTCAGGCATAATCATCCCGCAAAACCCGGCAGTTGTGAGCTTGTGGTACACACCACCGTCCTGAGGATCCTGCATAGTGAGCATCCACTCGATATTCCACAGAGCCTCATCGAGCAGATCAGGAATCTGATTGCCAGATTCCGGGATACTCAAATTGAGAGTATCATAGAAATCCGGAAACGCTTCATAAGCGGCAAGCAAAGTGTATGTAGTAATACCTGAGTTTACAATGTATTTACCATAATCTCCTGCATCATACCAGCCCTTGGGAGAAGAGATGGTTGAGTTGGCTGCCCTGTTCCCGGAAGCAGCAGAAGGGTGAATCAAAACTGCATTATCGGGATGCCCGGCGCTTCTGGCCCACCTGCCCGCATGCTGAGACTCAAGAGCGGTAGAGGCCCGGTTGAAATAGAATGCCTTTATGCTCCCTCTGGCTACACTTAGATGAACATCATGGGAGATTCGGAACTCATAGGAATCGGGGCAGCCCTGAACACGGACCTTAAAATTTCCGGTGTCTGAAAATGTAGTAAAATCGGCAATCCGGGCATTTTCCCCCGAAGCATCCCAATACTTTGAAGCTGAAAGGGCTCCAGAAAAAACCTTCTGATTCTGAGAATTATAGAGAAAAAAGCTGTCGCTTGCGGCACCGACGGCAACCGCCTTCTTTAATTCCTGCGGATAAAAACCAGCCTGATTGATGTTTATAGCAGCACAAAATGGGGATACTGCACTTCCAGCGATCAGAACGGCTGATACAAAAAACCGGATATTCATAGGGCCCCTTTCAATGAGATCTATTAAATATAGTGAAATTAAGGAACCTGAGTGTTCATGTAATGCAAAGCAACCCCGCTCTTTTTAACTCAGAAAATTTCATCTCTCTTTTAAGTCATTTAAAATAAACCATGTTATGTATCCAGCCATCGCATAAAAGATGCTTTACCTGTTAAAGTGCAATAGGTTATTCATTCGCGGTCCGGAATTCAGAGGCCCGACCGTTAGGGAGGGCTTTTTTATGAGTTTAACCACGAAATACATGAAATACACGAAAAATCAAAACTGGAAAAATTTCTATTTTCTTTCCTGTGTATTCTGTAGTTTAACCTCTTCGGCGAAAACTCTCTTGTGCCAGTGCGCAAATTCCTGATCAATTTCAAAAAGCATAAATTTGGAAAGAGCACAATAAATACTACGGATTCACTAAAAATTCATATCGGGAGTTCCGAATATAGCCTATATTCTTTACTATGCGTTCTTAACTGGAGGGATCTATGAAAACCCTGGTGGTCTATTACTCAAAAAGCGGCAACAACAAATTTCTCGCGGAAAAAATCAGCGAGAAACTGGGAAGCGATATCGAGCAGATAGTTCCCAAGTTTGATGCCTTTGCGGTTCAGGTTCTTTTTTCATTAATCGGCAAAGGCA
>CAYLVN010000269.1:0-5257 GCA_964387115.1 uncultured Fibrobacter sp. | reverse complement strand
ATGGATCTTTACAAAAAATCCGGTCTCAAGATGCTCTGGAAATGCCTTGGAAGAGTCGATCAGGTTGAGGAATCGACTTATGTAAAAATGAAGGATGCAGGCTGTTTCCTGCTTCAATTTGGCGTTGAAGCCGGCGATGAAGAGATACTGAAGAGCATCCGGAAAGGCATAACCATAGAAAAAGCCGCAAGAGCCGTTAAAAGCTGTCAGAAAGCCGGTATAAACGCAGCCACATTCTTTATTCTGGGGCATCCCGGAGAAACCTACCAGACAGTTATCAAGACGATTCAGGCAGCCCGGCAAATCAATGCGGATATCTGTCACATCTTTGTACTGGTGCCATTCCCCGGAACTTACAACTACCAGTTTGTTCCCGATGAGATGAAAAAGAACTGGGCATCAATCCGCTATTATCATAAGAACGGATACCCCATCAGCCTCTGCCAGCTCAAGCCCGAAGAACTGTACTTACTGGAAAAACAGGCGAGATATGAATTCTATGGGAGGTTTGAATACTTTTTCAGAAACGTACTGAGTTTCAAATCGCCTCTGAAGATTACAATAATAAAGGGCGGTGCTTCATTCGTTTTTTTCCTGAAGAAATGTTTCCTGGCGCTCACAGGAAAAAGAGTGTATTCAAAAATTCTGGAACTATCTCAGACTCAATCAGATGCAATTCCGGAAATTTCTACCGCTTCTCCCCTCTCCTGAAAATCATTTCCCACAGAATCGGAACCCCTCCGACTAATTTAAGCAGGATTGTGAAAAAGCCCAGTATGATATACGTGCCAAGCTGCTCTACAGGAAGAGCAATCTGGTGAAACATCAGCGCGACAAGCCCGTCTCTGATCCCGATGCCATTTGGTGTGAGTGGTAAAGAGAGACAGAGAATTTCAATTATGGGGATAAAAGCCATGCATTCTGAGATATACCACTTTCCGGTTATCCCGTTTAGAATCATCGCCGCATTGAAAACCATCAGAAACTGAATCAGTATTGTAACAAATAGAACAAGAACCAGATGCCTTTTCTTGTTTCTGTAAAAGTAAACGCCATCACGGATATTCTCCAAAATCAGAAGAAATTTTTCAGGAATAAATCTTCGGAAGATTTTTCTGAATAGCTTTGTTGAGGTCTTGGAAAAAGAAAATAAAACCATCAACATTATCAGTGAAGAGATCCCTGTTAAGACCTGGAAAGCACCCTTTGGTAGAAGCATGGAATCGAGAGTTAGGAGCCCGTACATGGAAATTATTACCAGGACAATAAGTCCTGAGATCCGCGCTACCCATGTTGCCCCCCATGCAACAGCATAGTCATTCTTCTTTGCGATCAGCAAAGTCCTGACAATATCCTGTGCCGCACTTGTCGGAAGAGCTATCGAGTAGTAGTTCCCCTTGAAATGGTAAACCAGAGCTTCTTTTAGAGATATAGCAGGCATAAATGCCCGGAGCAGCAGCCACCATTTCATTCCCTGAAGAAACATCAGCATCAGACCAAGGCCCACTATTGCCGGAAGAGTCCACCAGGCGATTTGACCTATTGTGACAGCAAGATTTCCGAAATCAATTTTCCAGAAGATCCATACAAGAGGAAGCAGTGCAAAAAGATACTTGACTATCAGCAAATTTCACCTGTTTATGAGATTAGTTCTGTTTTGAAATCAGTTTCTGGAATTCACCAGCACAGCGTTCAATAGAGAGTTCATGCTGCAAAGCAGCGAATTCTTCATCTGAAATACACAGTGGATCTTTTGAAGCTTTAACAAGTTCCTCTTTCAGCGACTCTTTATCTTCAGTTTTAAAGAGTCTTCCACACCCGAATTTATCTTTGAAATCGCGAAAAAACGTAAGATCCGATGCCAGGAATGGAACTCTGTGCATGCATGCTTCCGATAATACGCCACTCTGTGAAATGTAGCGGTAAGGAAGAATCATAAGAGACAACTTTGAAAACTCTTCTGCCTTATCCGCCTCAGGAATCATTCCGGTAAATTGGATAAGAGATGAGAATTCTTTTTTTACCATCTGCCTGCAAGACTCATAATACGGCTCTTCTCCCGGAGCAGCGGCCCCGTAGATCTTAAGCTGAGGCAGAGATCCAGGGGGAAACTCCTGATAGGTATCAATAAGGAGATCTACTCCTTTTTTAGCACTCAGCATCCCGTAAAACCCCCAGATCGTTCTCTCCCTTTCTTTTACCTCTACCTTTACAGCCGGGTGAGGAATCACCCTGAGCTTCGGTGCAGGTGCAAAACTCTCAATTTCCTTCTTGTGAAATGATGTATGCACCACATAGAAAGAACTCAGATGTACAACAAGAGATTCATAAAAGTAGGCAATCCACCGGGCAAAACGCGGAAGGTGCTTGGCATAGGTCTGAACCGTTTCGTGTGAGACCACAATCACCTTACGCTTCAGCAGTCTTGATAAAAGCAAAAAAGGTATTATAAAAGGACCCGATGCAGGAATTGTGTGCTGATGAAGCAGGATTGTTTTTTTCCTGTCGGCCAGATACCGCATCAGGTAAAACCATTTAAGACTGTAGCGGATCTTGCCTTCCCAGAAATAGAGTTTCTCGGTGGTTATTTCATAACCGAGCTTCTTGTATTGATCAAGATACCCTGTCATGTACACTGAAAATATCCCTGATTTCTGGGGATACGGTATTACTATCAGAAGTGACCCTGAAGACACGCTACGTCCTCTCTGCCGGCTCGAAAATGAAGTTCCCTACATATTTTCCCCTGATACTTTTATACCTCTCTGCTTCGATATCTTTCTGGAATGCAGACTGATATTTCTCAACTGAGAATTCCTCAAGAGGGTGCCAGATATCATTCAGGAGAAAACCGCCCCTGTAGCCCTCATTCAGTATCATTTGAAAAGTATTTTCCAGAGGCTCCGCTGAGTATTTCTGCTCGGCTTCAATGAGCATTACCGGACGCTGGGAACGGATCGTATTTATCCCACCCCTTATCACATCTGCTTCGTGACCCTCTACATCTATTTTGATAAATCCGACATTCTTAAATTCGTATTGGTCAAGAGTAGATACCTCAACCTGAAGCTTCTGGTACTCTCCATCAACTTCCCTGAAAGTCGCAAGCCCGGTCAGCACACTCCGGTTCTTCACGGGTACATGGAGTTCCATTATTCCCGGCTTACTTGACAGGGCAAGCTGATAAGCCCGGATCTTTTTGTTTCTGTAAGATGAGAGAACCTGATAGCAGGACGGCTGAGGCTCAAATGCAGCCACAGACTGACAACGGCCGGCAAACGCAAATGAGTAGATACCGATATTTGCCCCGATATCAATCATCATCTTTTCAGAAGGTACCCTTCTTTTCAGATAATCAATTTCCGGATCAAGGCTGCCGCAGATCTTCTTTACACCATACCACATCGGCAGACGCAAGGATCTGGGGAAAAAACCCAGAAAAACATCTTTCAATATTCCCATTTGACTCCTGGCCTTTTAAAGGACACCTGTAATGCAGAAAGAACCGGCACGAGCCAGATCTCTTCTGCAACCATCCTGACAAATCTTACTTCTGGACAGTAGCAACCTTTTTTCCCCGCCTTAAAACGGCGAAATACAGTAGCCAGTAAAGGCAGAGCACTATCGCCATAGTAATAGAAACCCACAGTACCTTACTAAGGAAAATTGAATGAGCACATATCTCCACCACATGCTCACCCTTATCGACATTAACGGCCATCCAGGCCAGATCAGCCCGATAGACCTTCACCTTCTTTCCATCAACCCTTATCTCCCAGCCGGGATAAAAGATTTCGGATATCCTTAGGAAACCTTGCGATGGGGCATTGACCTTTACAACCCGGTGATTGGGAGAATACTTTTCCCATTTCGCAGAAAAGAGGCCCTGATCTGCCGAGTCGACTGCAGGCTTTAACTCCGGCTCTTCCATAAGGGCAACATTCTTCCGGTAATCATACGTTCCGGCCTTCAGGGCATCTATAATAGCCGAAGAATCCAAAACTGTATATCCCGATGCAAAAGAAACTCTGCCAAGCGCATTTCTGTTCTCAAACGGCATCAACTGCCCCTGGGAACGCACTAACAGGTATTTGACATTGGCGATATCCAGAAAAGGGTTTCCCTCTGTGAGTCTGTCTGCCCGAAGAAATGCCTGGCCATCCTGATTAAATCCGATTATGCCGGAGAAAAAGTTGCGATCCTGCTGATCACCCCTGAATTCACGGTACCACCTGAGTTCGTTGTCATGGAAACCGCTTACACCCTCAAGACCGAAAATTCCTTCTCCATTCTGCTGGCTCACCATGGCCCCCGGAAGAGAGAAAACCCGGAAAGGGGCTGTCTTCATCTCTGTACCAAGTTTCTCCAGAGCAGGTTCACTCTGGAAATAAGGCTTTACATCCACCATCCTGATAAACTTCACGTCTATTCTGTAAATGTCTATTAATCCGAACAGTACGATAATAACCGCAGCAGCAGCCGGCTTGAGTTTGTTCTTTATAACAGCAACCAGTATAAGCAGCGTAGAGGCTGCAAAGAAGAGCCACAGCCACAGAAACGGCACGAAATTTCTGGTAAAGTTCAGTTCAAATATTCTCTGCTTATTGCTGTCGAGCTGATCCTGAAAAAGCCCGGACACAAAACCCTTGCTTGAAAACAGAAGGGTAATCAGTACGAACACACCGCTGGCAATAAAAAGTCCCTTTGTCCAGCGTTTCTGTTTGTCTTCAGTCAAACCGGATAGTTTGCCAGCAATGAGATCTTTGAGAAAGAGAGCCGCTAAAAGCACAGTACCGAATGAGAACCAGTACATTATCATGCTGGCTGCCCTGAACTTCTTCACCCCCGGAATAAGAGCATACGCTATATGAAAAACAGGTGTGTTTGCTCCCAAAGAGTAAAGACAGGCAAGCACCGCAATAGATCCCCAGAAAATTCTCCATTTCCCGGGCTTTATCACTATGGCTAAAACAGCCAGAAGAAGGGTGATCCCTCCTGCATATTCCGAGTTCAGTTTAAAAGGATTCTGTCCCCAGTAGTAATCGAGTGTATTAACCAGCTCCGGAACCCACAACGAAAAAGCCTCCGCCCATCCAAGCGCCCACGATGCGGCGAATTCAAATCCCCGGTCAACACCTCTAACAGAAAAAGCCTCCCTGACATAAAGGTAAGGGGGCAGAAATGGTGCAATGGCCAGAAGAAGCGATGCCGCTACAGAGCCCCAGAAACAGATTGTCAGCATCACCGCTTTTTTTAC
>CAYLVN010000268.1:0-5281 GCA_964387115.1 uncultured Fibrobacter sp. | reverse complement strand
GAGAGAGAAATTGACATCTGCTCGACCTTCTTCTCACTTTCCATTTTCTGGCCCGGAAGTTTCAGTGCCATTCTGGGTGCGGCCTCTTTGCGGTCAATGTTCTCTTCATTAAAACCGGTGGCGATCACAGTTACCCTGATTTTTCCATTCATACTTGGATCAGTTACGGCACCGAAGATGATATTGGTTTCGGAATCTTCACCAACTGCATCGTAAACTGTCTGAGTAGCATCACTTACATCGTAGAGGGTCATATCCTCGCCGCCTGTAATGTTGATGAGTATACCGCGAGCGCCGGCGATTGAAATATCGTCCAGAAGCGGGCTGTGGATAGCACTGTCTGCGGCCACGACCGCCCTGTTTTCTCCTTCTGCGTTTCCTGTACCCATGAGAGCATCGCCCATGCCCTTCATAATAGTCTTTACATCGGCGAAATCCAGATTTACAAGACCGTGAACGGAGATGAGGTCAGAAATACCCTTTGTCGCCTGATAGAGAACATCATCGGCGGTCTTGAATGCATCAATAAGCGATGTGTTTCTGTCAACAATTGAAAGCAGTTTCTGGTTTGGTATAACTATGATGGTGTCAACAGATTTACGCAAATCGTCAATACCCTTCCTGGAGTTGCGGTCACGTACCTTGCCTTCAAAAAGAAAAGGTCTTGTGACTATGGCAACTGTAAGGATACCCATCTCCTGGGCAATTTCAGCTACAACCGGTGATCCACCCGTGCCTGTGCCCCCGCCCATACCGGCAGTTACAAAGAGCATGTCTGCCCCTTCAAGCACAGAAGCAATCTTATCCCGATCCTCTTCCATGGCCATCCGGCCGACTTCCGGGTTTGCACCCGCTCCCAGCCCTTTTGTCACCTTCTCACCAATCTGGATCCGGTGAGTCGCCTTGCTGTTGTCGAGTGCCATCGCATCGGTATTAATGGTGATAAACTCCACACCACCCAGTCCGGAAGTAATCATCCGATTGACTGCATTGCCGCCGGCGCCTCCAACACCGATCACTTTCATCTTCGCTACGGTATCAAACGTCTCATCTAACGTGAAAACCATAAGCCCCTCCTGAGGTTTGTTGTAAATATTAGGTGCATGATTATTTTCAGAAAAATTCCTTTACCCACGTTTTCATTCTATCGAATATCTTCTTGAAATTATCATCGCCGACAAGAGGCTTTTTGCCTTTGCGGTTCTTGAGCTGCTCGACTCCATACATGCAGAGTCCTACTCCGGTTGCGTGTTCAGGACTCTTGGCAGCCTCTGTCAATCCTCCGAAACCTGAAGGAACGCCCAGTTTCACCGGCATCTCAAAAACCTTCTCTGCAAGCTCCTGTATCCCTTCCATCATCGATGCTCCGCCTGTAAGAACCACCCCGGCTCCGAGCATTTCGGCATATTCGGTACGCTTTATTTCTCGTAATGTAAGTGAGAGCATTTCCTCCAGACGCGGCTCAATGATGGATGAAAGTACCGCCTTTGAAACTTCCCGCTGCTCCCTTCCACCCACTCCAGGAACACTGATGTATTCGTTTCCCTTAACAAGTGATGAGTAGGCGCAACCGTACTGCTTCTTTATTTCCTCAGCCCTCTCAATCGGTGTACGTATTCCTATTGCAATATCACTTGTAACATTTTTCCCGCCCAGTCCGACAACGGCGGTATGTCTTATACTCTCATCAAAGTAAATCGCTATGTCGGTTGTGCCGCCACCCATGTCAACCAGTGCGACTCCCAGCTCTTTTTCATCTTTCTCCAGTACAGCATAACACGACGCAAGCGGTTCCAGCACCAGATCAATCACCTTCAGACCAGCCTTGTCTACACTTTTGTAAATATTCTGTGCTGATGTGACGGCACCGGTAATTATATGTACCTGTGTCTCAAGCCTTACACCGCACATACCGATCGGATCCTTTATCCCCTTCTGCTCATCAACCACAAACTCCTGTGGAATCACATGAAGAATTTCCCGGTCCATGGGAATGGATACTGCTTTAGCGGCGTCAACAGCCCTGAGCACATCAAGTTCTGTAATCTCATTGTCATCCCGGGAAATCGCTACGACGCCTCTGCTGTTTATGGCCCGGATATGATCTCCTGCGATACCCACCCATACAGAGTCCACATCAACACCAGCCATAAGCTCGGCTTCCTCAACAGCCTTTTGAATTGAACGAACTGTTTTGTCGATATTGACAACAACGCCTTTTCTCAAACCGTCAGAAGGACTGACCCCCACTCCTACAATCTTAAGCTCTCCGTTTGAATCCAGCTCAGAAATTATGCAGGCAATTTTTGTTGTTCCGATATCCAGCCCGACAATCACATTTTCTTCCATCTTATGCCTCCATCAAATATTCATTTCGAATTCAGATACTCTTTACATTTAATCAACGGGCTGTCCCTGCTGCCTTCCCCCCCTTTGTTTCCACTCCTTGAGTGACAAAGGCAAGGTTCTGATAACACAGATTGATCCTGGCAGGATAAGAATTCTCTGCGGTCAAGATCTCTTCAAGTTCAACCATTTGATTTAAACGCTCAATTATATTTTCTACCCCTATATCGATCACCGTAGGAAACCCCTTTATTACCATGCGAATCCGATGCTGCTCAGAAAAATCGATCTGAGAGAGTCTGGGCAAGAGTCTGCTTTCAGATCTGTCCGCCAGTTCCAGAAAACTCCTGACTCTCTTCATGTCCTCCCCCGCTATCACCCTTCGTTCTGATCCATCAAGAGTGTCGCGCAACCCCGAGAAAAGAGGGAGTGCTGATACAGCACCTTCTGTAAGCGGAAGCAGCACCCCATCAGGATCTGCCTGCATTATCAGCCCATTGTTTACCAGAGCAAAAGGCTTTCTCTCGACTATCTTTATAATCACATCACCACTGAGTTTTCTTTTCACCTTTACACTCTTTACCCAGGGATCGGCACTCACAGCAGCCTTAACAGCACCTTTTTTCACTGAGTAAAGCTTCATACCGGGCTTCAGACCGCATCCTGCAATAATATTTTCCGATGAAATCCTGGTATTTCCTTCTGTTGTTATTCTCTTTACGTTAAGAAGACTGGAGTTCCCCAGCCGTATTTTCAATTCTGAGTATCCCAGCAAACCTGCAAAAACCACACCCCCCACGGCCCCGCATATCAGCATGCCCCAAAGGGCCTTTGACAGAGATTTACGGAATCCTTTGCGCAGACTGGCTTTTCTGGATGAGGCTTTTATCCGGTTATTGGCTCCTTTTCTTTTACTCATGCGACAGTACCTCTACCAGCTCTGCGGCACTCTTCCAGATATCTCCTGCGCCCATCATAATAACAGCATCACCACTGCTGATTTTATTCCTCAGTACCGGAATCAGACCGGCTGTATCATCTACATATGTCGCGGAATTATGATTCTCACTTACCAATCTTTTTACAATGGTCTCAGATGTCACATTGGGGACAGGTTCTTCTCTGGCTTTATAGATTCCGGTCACAAAAACAGTATCGGCCAATGAAAGGCTCGAAACAAAA
Source organism: uncultured Fibrobacter sp. (assembly GCA_964387115.1). Taxonomy (GTDB): domain Bacteria; phylum Fibrobacterota; class Chitinivibrionia; order Chitinivibrionales; family Chitinispirillaceae; genus JAAYIG01. The sequence continues at coordinate 1,753 of CAYLVN010000268.1, read as the reverse complement.
CCGTCAATAAGGTCTTTTGTACGCGAATAAAGATGTGGCTGAAAAACTGCAACAATCCTTTTATACCCGCTTTTCCGTGCCGCATCTATTGTAGCCTTGATTTCTCCGGGATGATGAGCGTAATCATCTATTACCGTTATCCCCTTCACCCGGCCCACAATCTCAAATCTGCGCCTTACTCCCTGGCATCTGGACAAGCTGTCTTTTATAGTTTCAAAAGGAATTCCGGTTTTGTCGGCTACAGCTACCACAGCCAGAGAATTGAGCACATTATGAAGCCCCGGGATATCAAGACATATTCTGCCCAGTGCTGTTCCGTTTCTGTAAACTTCGAAAGATGGTTTTCCGGAGTTATAGGCAATTTCTGCAGCAGAATAATCACAGTCAGAACTCAGCCCGTAAGTAATAACAGTTCCCTTTATAAGCGGTAAAATATCCCTTACCCCGGGATCCTCTTTACATGCCACAACAGCGCCGAAAAACGGAACTCTCTTTGTAAAGCTTACAAAGGCATCTTTGATATTCTCAAGAGTCCCGTAACAATCAAGATGATCTGCTTCGATATTTGTAATGACCGCAATTGCAGGATACATGGCAAGAAACGAACGATCGTACTCATCAGCTTCAGCTATCATGATATTTCCCGACCCGCTCACCGCATGAGTCTCAACACCCCTGATAACTCCTCCGACCAGCACCACAGGATTCAGTCCGGCATCTTGAAAAACAGCCCCTGCAAGAGTTGTTGTAGTAGTCTTGCCGTGTGTACCAGATATGCAAACTGCATAATGAGCCCTCATCAGCTCCCCAAGCACCTCTGCACGGCGGATACATGGTATGCCTTTTTGAGCAGCATAAACCCTTTCTGGATTATCTTCACGTATAGCACTTGAATAAACCACCAGTTGCGAGTCTTTAATCAGTTCAGGGGAATGGTCATATTGCATCTTTATACCCATAGACTCAAGGCGTTCGGTGGCGGCAGATTTCTGCCTGTCGCTTCCGGTCAATTGATGCCCACGGGAATGAAGCACCTCAGCAAGAGGACACATTCCTGCTCCTCCGATGCCGATCAGATGTATCTTTTTTGAAAAATGTTTCATCTATTGTCCTGTTTCCTGTCTTGTCAGCTCCGCGGCTCGCCGGGCTTGATTCTGCGCTGCACAGGTTCAAGCCTTGATTGACTTGAAATGTTAAGAATAATTCCCATGCTGCTCATCATGAAAATCAGACTCATACCCCCGTAACTTAAAAACGGAAGCGGAACACCGGTGGTAGGAATCAGTCCGGTTCCTACACATGCATGAATAAAGACATACGCTGCAAGCACAAATGAGAAACCGAAGGCCATAAGCTGACCCATTCTGTCCGGTGCGCGAAGAGCAATCCTCATCCCCCTGTATACAATGAAGGCAAACAGAGCCATGATTATCATCAGTCCCAGAAATCCGATCTCCTCACCCATGATCGAGATGGCGAAATCGGTGTGAGGCTCAGGAAGGTAGAAAAATTTCTGTTCACCTTTACCAATACCTACTCCAAACAGTCCACCGTTCCCCAGCCCTATAAGAGACTGATAGGTCTGATAGCCAAGGCTGGAAACATTCTCGGACATCTGAAGAAATCCTGTTAAACGGGCACGCCTGTAAGGGGTCCTCAACACCAGAAATACTGCTACCGGCACAACAGCCAGAAAAAGCCCGGCAAGATGCGCAAACCGGGCCCCTGACAAAAAGAGAATCGCCAGACCCGT
>CAYLVN010000267.1:2460-5292 GCA_964387115.1 uncultured Fibrobacter sp. | reverse complement strand
GCCTCAGCAGTAGCCTTCTCTAACCTCTCTTTAATGCGAGCTTCAAAAATCTCCTCAAGAAAACTGTCCACTGGATCTTTTTCCATTTTTAAGACCCCCTTCATACGATCCTTGAGCTCTTTAAGCAAATTCTCTGGCGCCGTACCTGCCAGATAAGTTATTAATGATTTAAAGTATTCGCTGGTCACGATATCTTCATGGAGCTCCTTGAATATTACGAGTATATCCCCGATTTTCTCCAAAAGATCCGGGCTGTGAATGTATTTGAGAGTTAGAAAGAGGATTCTTAGATAGGGGTCTCCCTTTATCTGGTCATCATTTATGACTTGAAGGTCGATAAAGGTATACCGGAGATCTGGAAAAAACGACTGACACTTCTGGTATGGGACAAAGCGGCAGACCGGTCCCTCACAGGGGATCAAACTCTTTTTGCCATGACAGATTACCGTGGTAAAAATAACCGGAATACCTTCACCGGCATGTTGTCTCTGATGATACTGGAGCACCATGCCGATATTTTTCTCCAACTGCACCCCAACCATGGGGTCAGGGTAGCTTTTATGTTCAAAAAGAAGGTACACGCGCTCTGTCTTGTCGGGGGTTGAAGCCGCGTAGACGGCATCTGAGAAAAGCTCCAGAAGCTCAGGGTTGATATGGCTGTCTTTTACCGCTTCCAGTGTTGAAAGATCAATAAGTGCAGCTTCTTTAGGGAGAAGATAGTGCCCGATAAAGCTCTGCACTGTCTGCACACGGCTGAAAGCGTCCTTAAAAAACTTGTCGTGAGGGTGGGCGAGCTTTTTATTGTTCATGTCCCTAAGATACATCGTTTATTGTTCACTGTTCAGTGTTAAGCGATAGATGGATCTGCAGTTCTCTTTAATGGCTGGAAGGACCTGAACTTGAATAAAGAAGTATCGCTTCCCGATCTCTGCCCTTCGCTGGTATAGTTCAGCCTTTAGATTTCAAAATCGCCACTAAGGCTACTCCGAACTCTTACTCCGAACTTGTGACTTGAAACTTGTGACTTGTGACTTGCAACTTACGACTTAATTTATATTTATTTTCAGTTTCATCTGAACTCTTATTATGATTATTTCAATGCTATTATACACTAAAGCACTGGAGATCTTATGAAAACCCTGCTACAAATGATTCTGCTGGCTGTCTTTTTATGCAGTGCCGAAGAAATTATCTCAGGCAGAATCCTTAACAGTGATGGTTCCGGAATTCCTGGGGCGCAGGTTAGTCTCGATGGCACTGAGCTAAAGGCAATTACCAACGCAAATGGTGAGTTTTCCATCCCGGTGACCACCCGATCAGTTGACTTCATCAATAAGGGTTCTTTTCACCGCAAAATCTCGATCCTCGATGATAGTAGAGTAGAATTATCGCTGGAGAAAAAGTCCGGCATCCAGATTATGGCATTTAATACAAGTGGACAGATCATTTCAAAAAAGCTTCTGACCAGAGAGGCTGGCACACACACAATCAGACTGCAGAGTCCCGGACCGGGCATCTGCATTTACAGAATAATAGCAGGCAGCGACCAATACATTCTTAAAGGGACATCTCTGGAAAAAATATATCTGAAAAATATGGGCACATTATCAGCCTCCTCACTGTCAAAGAAAAACGCGATAGCTGATCAGGAATATGTTCTGGAAGTAAAGAAAGACGGCTATGTTGATTATCGCGTAGAAATTAAAGTTCCTGAATCAGAAGACTTGACAATAAAACCGGCAAAAAGCGCTGGAACGGTTACAGATATCGACGGCAACGTTTATCAAACAGTGAAAATCGGTAATCAGGTATGGACCGTTGAGAATCTGCGGACCACAAAGCTCAATGATGGCGTAGAAATCGCCCACGTCACCGATTCATCAAAATGGGGCAATTCCAACGTAAACAGGACCTTTGTAGCCACAGATACTGCCCCACTCCCCACAAACGGTGATCCTTATCCCCAATACTGTTTCTATAATAACACAACCGATCCCGATACGATCAAAAGATTCGGAGCCTTGTATAACTGGTGGGCTGTAAACACGGGTATGCTTGCTCCTGAAGGCTGGAGAGTGCCTGATACAAGTGACTGGAACGATCTTATGAGTTATCTTTACGAAATCTCAGATGGAGATACGGTTCTTGTCGCAAAGGCCCTTTCTGCCGGCACAGACTGGAACGAGGAACCCGGTTCCATAGGTGACAACAAGCTTGCAAATAACAGCAGCGGCTTTGCGGCTGTTCCGGTCGGATATCGTACCGGAACTCCCATGATTCTTTTTATCAGAGCCGGTTATGATTCTTACTGGTGGAGCAGCACCGATTTATATCCATCATACAAACGCTATTTTGCTCTTTACAATTTTAAAGACGGCAGACCGTCAGCATCAGGAATCAGCGGGCTTTCTCCGGATTTTGGGTTTCCGGTGCGACTTATTAAAAATTAACCGGCGTTACGCTGTTTATATCAAAACGCAATGAACAACCAGAGGTTGTAATGAAACGTTTACGGAATTTTTCAGCTGGTCTGGGGCTTATAATTCTAAGCACATGCAGCAGTAACAAAACCGGCATCGACGCTTCCGGGGTGTTTGAGGCAACTGAAATTATAGTGTCATCAGAAGCATCCGGTAAAATCTTGAAATTTGATGTTCAGGAGGGACAGGAAATCAAGGATGGCGAGATGGTTGGATATGTTGATTCTGTTCAGCTATATCTTCGTAAAATGCAGTTAGCCGCGAATATCAAGGCTGTAAAGAGCAGACGACCGGATGTAGGTACTCAGATTGCCGCAATCATGGAGCAGATTGCTACCGCGGAAAAAGAGAA
>CAYLVN010000267.1:0-2450 GCA_964387115.1 uncultured Fibrobacter sp. | reverse complement strand
GAACGAATTGAAAATCTTCTTGAAGCAGGTGCGGTAAACCGTAAACAGTATGATGATATCAAAGCCCAGATAGCGGTACTTAACAGACAATTAGAGGCACAGAAATCAACTCTGAACAGTACCAGCAGAGGTATCACCGAAGAGAGTTCAGCACTTGAAATTCAGGTTGCCCAGGTCGATGACCAGTTACAGAAATGCCGTATCATTAACCCTGTTGATGGAACAGTACTGGCAAAATACGCAGAGCAGAGTGAAATAACCGCCCCCGGAAAAGCTCTTTACAAAATAGCCGACACAAAAAATATGTTTCTCCGTGCATATATTACCTCCGGCCAGTTAACAGATCTTAAACTCGGTCAAAAAGTGACGGTTCTGGCAGATTATGGCGAAAAGGGATATAAAGAATACGACGGAACGATCACCTGGATATCGAGCAAATCGGAATTCACTCCAAAAACCATTCAAACTCGCGATGAACGGGCAAACCTGGTGTATGCTGTAAAGATATCGGTCGCTAATGACGGTTATATCAAAATAGGAATGTATGGCGGGTTTAAGGTTCAGCGTTAAGCGTTCAGGGTAAGGGTTCGGTGTTCAACGTTCAGCGCCCCTCCGCTCACCCTTGTCGAAGGGTGAGTCTCTTATTCTCTTAACCTTTGAACGCTGAACCTCTGAACCTTTGAACGGACATTCTCATGAAAACTGTTTCGGTAAACTCGATAAGTAAGTCGTATGGTAAAACCCCTGCGGTCAGGGCGGTAAGCTTTGAGGCGCAACAGGGTGAAATTTTCGGGATAATCGGTGCCGACGGGTCTGGTAAAACCACCCTGTTTCGACTGCTTGTGACACTTCTTCTGCCCGACAGCGGTTCTGCAATAATTGACGGTTTAGATTTAGTAAAGCAATTCGGTCAAATCCGTAAGAGAATCGGATATATGCCCGGGCGTTTTTCGTTATATCAGGATCTGACAGTTGAAGAAAACATGAAAATTTTTGCGGCTGTCTTTGGTACCACCGTCAGGGAGAATTATCATCTGGTAAAAGATATCTACCAGCACCTTGAACCGTTCAGAAAAAGACGTGCGGGTGCACTCTCTGGCGGAATGAAACAGAAACTCGCCTTATCATGCGCATTGATCCATAAGCCATCAGTACTATTTCTCGATGAGCCGACAACTGGTGTCGATCCGGTTTCACGGAAGGAATTCTGGGAAATGCTAAAGAGGCTCAAGAGCCAGGGAATCAGCATTCTGGTTTCAACCCCGTACATGGATGAAGCAGAACTGTGCGATCGGATCGCCCTGATGCAGAACGGGGAATTTCTGAAGATTGAGACTCCGGCCAATATAAAAAAAGGGTTCAACAAAACATTATGGGCAGTACGAGGGGACAGAATGTTCCAACTTTTATCGGATCTTCGGAAAATACCTTACGTAAAAGCCTGTTTCGCTTTCGGTGATACGCATCATGTAACTGTTGATGATACAAACTTTTCAGAAAATGACCTGACCATGGCTTTACAAAACAAGGGTCATTCAGGAGTAGAAGTAAAGCCTGTCGAGGCAGGCATAGAAGACTGTTTCATGGCTCTTTCCTCAGCAGAAAAAGCTGAATTATGAACGTTATCGAAGTAGATTCACTCACAAAAACATTCGGCACCTTTACAGCCGTCGATCATATCTCTTTTTCTGTATCGAAAGGAGAAATCTTCGGTTTTCTTGGCGCAAACGGAGCCGGCAAGACAACTGCAATGAGGATGCTCTGCGGATTAAGCAAACCGTCATCAGGGAAAGGGCTGGTTGCAGGGTATGATATTGCAAAGCAGCCGGAAAAAGTCAAGGCACGTATCGGCTACATGAGCCAGAAGTTCTCCATGTATGAGGATCTGAAAGTCTGTGAGAATATCAGACTTTTTTCAGGTATTTATGGCATACCGGAAAAGCAGATTGCTCTCCGCACCGACAAAATGCTTAATAAACTGGGATTTGAAAAGGAAAAGAATGTACTTGTAAAAGACCTGCCTCTGGGATGGAAGCAGAAGCTGGCATTCTCTGTCGCCATTATTCATGAACCATCAATTGTGTTCCTTGATGAGCCAACCGGCGGTGTTGATCCTGTAACACGCAGACAATTCTGGGAGCTGATTTACGAAGCGGCTGATCGCGGTATAACTGCTTTTGTAACCACACATTACATGGATGAAGCGGAGTATTGTGACAGAGTATCGATAATGGTGGATGGAAGAATAGAGGCACTCGACACACCGAAAAATCTGAAAAATCAGATGAATGCAGAAACCATGGATGGCAGAGCAGCAACAGATTAAGCAAGAAATGATCAATATGGAGCAGAGGCTCGTCATACTCAGGCAAAGACGCTCCGGGGCGATTGGTGAGATACCTTCCCAGGCGTTGCAGGAATACGAACGGGTTAAGGCAAAAAAGGGTACT
>CAYLVN010000266.1:0-5295 GCA_964387115.1 uncultured Fibrobacter sp. | reverse complement strand
GGCGATTCCGCAGAAAAAGGCGGCCACAGTAAGCCGGTATCCGTTTTGGCTTCCCAGATAAGAGGAAAGAGAGTCTCTTGCTTTTGCGAATATTTCTACAAGTGACACATAGATCATCACTCCGGCTGAAAACCCCAGTGATGCTGCAAGGAAACGCGGGTTGAGCTTTTTTGAAAAGAAAGCCATGGCGCTGCCGATACTGGTAGAGAGACCGGCAAAAGCAGTGAGGCCGATTGCAAACAGGAGGCTCTGGATGGTCATAAGATTCCTGCCGGAAGAGTATTATGTTGAAAGTGGAATATACCTGACTTATGCATCCGGGAAGGGAAAAGAAAGGCTTGAACAAATCGCAGGTGCACCACACTGTTGGTACATCAAGATTTGAGAAAGTCTTTCTGCACAAGGGATAAATGCAATTCGCCCTGATCCATGTACATAAGTTAGGTAATATAGAAGATTTGCGGAACCGGTCGGAATAAAAAGATTAAAGGTACAGATAATCGATATTCTGTTCTGTCATGGAACGGCATTACCCGATCAACTCAACAGCATCTGCAGTTCTTCAGAAGTAATTGAGCTGAGCACCGATTCATCTGTGGTTATCACCGATTCTGCGAGAAACTGTTTTGATTTCTGCAACTGGAGAATTTTCTCTTCTACTGTGTCTTTACAGATCAGTTTGTATGCGAAGACTGGCTTTGTCTGGCCTATACGGTGAGTTCTGTCAATAGCCTGCATCTCTGCGGCAGGATTCCACCATGGATCAAAGATAAAGACATAATCTGCGGATGTAAGGTTGAGACCAACCCCTCCGGCTTTAAGGCTGATTAGAAACGTGCTGCAGTCAGGATCGTCCTGAAATCTCTCGATAACACTCTGCCGTTTACGCGTGCTCCCATCCAGATATTCGTACCTGATGTCATTCTCTGTCAATTTATCGCGGATAATCGCAAGCATCGATGTGAACTGGGAAAAGACGAGGCACTTGTGTCCTCCTTCTTTGAGCTCCTGGAGTTGTGCAAGGAGCGTTTCCAGCTTTGAACTCTCGATACGGGTGTTGTTTTTATCGATCAACCCCGGGTGGCATGCAGCCTGCCGCAGTCTTAAAAGGGCCTCAAGAATCTGAATTTTAGAACGGTTCAAACCGGATTTGCTGATGGTTTTTATCAGTGATGCCTGGTAATACTGTTTCAACTGATCGTAAATTTTTTTCTGTGCCCCCTCCATTTGACAGAGTATCAATTTTTCTGTTTTCTCAGGCAGATCAACAGCGACCTGCGATTTTGATCGCCGCAGAATAAATGGCCGCAGAGCTTTCCTTAACAGCTGACATTCGTTTTCATCGGGTGATTTAGACTTTGAGGCACCTTTGAACACTGATGCTGAGCCAAGGATCCCCGGGTTAAGGAATTCAAAGATACTCCAGAGATCGCTGAGGTGATTTTCTACCGGAGTTCCGCTCAATGCAAGCCTGTTTACACCATTTAAAAGTCTTACCGCTTTTGCGGTGGCGGTGTTTGCGTTTTTAATCGCCTGTGCCTCATCCAGAATCACATAGTTGAACCTGGTTTTGCAAAGGGCTTCTATATCTCTTCGCAAAGTGCCGTAAGTGACAAGTACAAGGTCGAATTCTGAAAAGTCAGGCTTCTCGGTGGTTCGCTGAGAGTGTGAATGATCCAGTACCTCAAGATCAGGAGTGAACTTTGAAGCTTCATTGTACCAGTTGTAAATAAGTGAACGTGGAGCGACTACAAGCGATGGAACCTTTGGGGAAATTTTTTTGATCTTCTTTTTGCCTTTTCCATCATTCTGTTGTTCGAGGACATTAAATCTCTGTTTTTCCAGAATGGAGAGTACCTGGATTGTTTTTCCCAGCCCCATATCATCTGCAAGGCATCCGCCGAACCCGAACTGCTGAAGAAAAGAGAGCCACCCCAGACCTTCACGCTGATAATTTCTCAGCTCGCCTGTGAAGTTGCCGCATTCCTGAACAGGTGTGATACCACTGAAATTTTTGAGAGAATCCCTGATGGATTTGAATACACTATCACAACTTATAAGGGGCTGGTCTGCAAGCAGCAGATCTATAAGCAGTGTCTGTGATTTTTTAAATTTGATGGACTCGTCTTCTGTGGTTCCCATCGATACAATTCGGCCGTATTTTTCGAGCCACTCAGACGGCATCAGTCCCAGACTCCCGTCGCTGAGTTTGATAAATTCTTTTTTCTTTTTCAGTGCATCAAGAATTTCCGGTATACTGACCATCTCTCCATCGTATTCACATGCCCCTTCTACTTCAAACCAGTCAATACCGCTATTTACAGAAAATGAGAAATTGCCGGGTTTCTTAAACTGAACTCCCTCTCCTTCAACACTCCATCCTTTTTTCAGAAGCGTGGTAACAATATTCTGTAACTGTTTTTCCCGGAAGATCAGGGTATGCCCATCAACGCTCCAGGTGTCTTCAGTGACACCAATTTCATATAATAAATTAAGGCATTTGTCATGAAATATTCTGTTTGTAGTGTAGAAAACATTCTCTTTCTGATCATAAAACACTCTGGTTGTGTCGCCAAGTTTAAAAAGATGTTGTTTGTAATAAAATCCCAGCTTGGCAAATATGACGCCTCTTCTCCAATTGTCTCTGTCTAATATGGTGAAAAGAGGTTGAGGTTCAATACAGACCTCGGGGGTATGGAGTTCTTCTGGATAATTGAAGGGCGGCCTGTCTTCTAAATCCTTGAAATTATGAATGAAGAACCTGGCTTCACTTAATGAGAGTGTGTATGTGTTCAGGGAAAAATTTTGAATCCATGAGTATAAATGGTGTGCGTCAAGTGGATTTACAGTTCCGTCGTTCCAGAAAACGTAACCCGTACTGTTTACATGAGCGGCCTCACTGATTTTCCTGCTCTCGCTATCGCATTTAAAAAACGGCTTCAGCAGGTAGCTGTTGTCGCTTTTTTCCAGAGAAAGTGAAAACTCCCATTTTCTGGATTTGTCAAATTTAAGGAACAGCTCCTTCTTCCCGTATGAAGACAGATAGCATCGTCCGGTTTCAATCGCCAATGGAAGGATCAACTCTGTAAGAACAGGATTCAGGTGTATATTTTTGTGATTATAAAGGTAAGAACTGTTAGGACCCATGAGCATGGCAATTATCTTGCGGTCGGTTTCATCTCTTATCTTATTGATGTTTTCCGAACTGAATTCAAAATTCCATGTTTGCCATGACTGCCCGTCTTTTTTAAGCTTTTTTGATTTTATATTGATTATCAGGTCATTAAGGCCTACTTTAGAAGACCCCTCAATTTCATAGAAGGTTTGTTTTTCCTGAGATGACCTGTGCAGGTCGTTTTGTGAATAATTGTGATTCTGATCGGCAAAGAGAGTACGCCAGTTCGGTTGTGGCTTCTGAAAGGAAGAGCCCGGTTTAGTATACTTGTAGACATCCCTTTGGCCCGTTCTGTGGTGAGGTTCAGCAGCGTCGCTTTTCAGGTAATTTTTAAGTTTGTCAAATCTGGGGTCCTTTGTTTCTTCAAGAAATTCTTCTTCATCTTCATCAATTTCCTCGAGATTCCTCTCAACCAGAACAGAATCGGGATAGATGACTTCGCCGCTGAACCCCTCTTTTTCTGCAGTGACAATCGTGGCCCAGATATGTTTGCAGGCACCACTTGATTGAAAATAGGGACAACTGCAGAAGACAAATATTTTGTGAGGTTCTATATCGATTGTAACATCATAGGTATTTGAGTATGATCCTTTTACTTCTGCCTCAATTCTGTTTTTATTTTTGGAAATGATTTTAGCCTGGTTCCAGTCTGCATACAATTTACCCCTGGAACGGATGCTTGAGTCGATCTGGTTCCGGGCTATATCTGAAAGTTTCATGGCATCCCTGAACGTGTGCAGGTTGAAAATGGATGAGTAAGAAAAATAACAAATACGCCGGTTGTGTACACAATTCTCTTTGACTAAAGAACTGGTGCCCCGAAAACACCCCAGATGACTTAGTGATTCTCAGGTATTCATTTAACGAGTTAAGTGATTCTTTCACCCCTGAGGTGACTTAGTGACTCTCCACTGGTGCATTTAACGAGTTAAGTCACACTTTCACCCCAGAGGTGCTTTAGTGACTCTCCAATGGTACATTTAACGAGTTAAGTCACACTTTCACCCCAGAGGTGCCTTAGTGACTCTCAACTGGTGCATTTAACGAGTTAAGTCACTCTTTCACCCCAAGGGTGACTGCGATTTGTGAAATTTTAAAAGCCTTTATGCGCAATGTATAATTACAATACTCTTTGATCCGGGTCAATAAGTCAGGTATAAGCAAGAGAATCTAAATAGGAAATTGATTCGGTTGCAGAAACAGGCTGAACTGAACAGAGAGACTGATTGTAGATTTTCCGAAAATACAGCCAGGCAGGGGACAGAAATCAGACTGACAAATGCCCAATATCCAGGTTAATTAATTTTTCTCGCAAATGACCTGAAAAAAAAAGTCCTGACTGGTACTTCCAGCCAGGACCTTAAAAGGACCTTAGTTTAGATGACCGTGCGCTTAATTATTTGGACACAAAGACCCTTCTTGAACACATACTGTTCACAGTTGTCAGGCGCATTATTCCAATGGTCGATCCTACTTTTGACCCTTCGAGTGTTTTCCCGTTCCATTTCACTGCATGGCTTCCCGCAGTACGGTATTCCTGCATGATTGTGCCTATTTTAATTCCATTGAGGGTAAAAAGTTCAATTGAGACCGGACCTTCCGCATCAACGGAGAAAGCTATCGGCTGATTTGCCGAGATGCGTGAAGCGGCAATTGAGAGCGGGGTAGCAGGCTTCTGGTTGGTGCCGCCTGTAACTCCCACCGGGTTGCTGTATACTTCAATTTTGATACCATCGGGGCCGATCTGGATCGGGGTGGGGAAGGCTATACGGATATTTTTTTCAAAACCGGAGCCTTCTGGTGTAGCCGTCACTGATGCTCCATTAACAAGCACGAATGGCGTGTTGGTGCTGACGTTGTTTTTAAGCACAAGTTCTTTGATCGTGACAGGTGCGTCGTATGCGACCGTGATCAGTTGTGTTCGGTCTCCTGCCGGGTTTTCATCATAGTTGAGGGTGCCCAGCGCCTTCGGGTTGAGAAGGAGTGCATTGGTTATTTTTTTGCCCATCTCTGTCGGGATTCGAGGGCGAATCCAGAGTCGCTGATTGGCATTGTCGATCATATAGCCACAGAACTGAAAATAGGAGTGCCAGACAATCGGTGCGGTCATGTAGCTGTCA
>CAYLVN010000265.1:0-5300 GCA_964387115.1 uncultured Fibrobacter sp. | reverse complement strand
TGCACCTGCGATTTGTTCAAGCCTTTCTGCTACAAGATCTAAACGCACTTCGTCCAATGTGGATGAAATGTCACGAACAGCCAATGCTTACCGGGACCTTGTTTCAGGAAAGATTCTTGACAACTTCAACTGGCAAAAACTGTAGTCCGGATTAATTTACACAGGTTTTCATGTTGTCTTCAGGGTAAGGTTTTCCTTCCCCCAGCACCTTTTGAATAAGCGGCATCCAGTCTCCTGCGTTTATCTTCTGAGGGCACTTCTCAAGACAGATCTTACATCCGGTACACTGTGATGCTCTGTTTTCAGGCTTGATAAATGTGTTGTATACAAATCTGGGGGATGCGGGATCACCATAGATTATTCCCTCGTTGTATTGCTCAAGATTCCATGGAATGTCGACACCTGAGGGACAAGGCATGCAGTAGCGGCACTTCGTGCAGGGAATAATGCTTCTCAATGCAAACTCCTGCTGTACCTGGTCTATTACCGAAATCTCCCCGGAACTGAGCATTCCGGGTATGGCACTTTCTGCCGCTGCAATATTCTCCTTAAGCTGCTCCATGCTGCTCATCCCGCTTAACACAATGGATATCTCCGGATGGTTCCAGACCCAGTGAAGTGCCCAGTCCGCAGCACTGCGTGATGAACCCGACTCACTGAAAATCCGTGCAACTGGCTGCGGCGGACGGGCGAGTCTACCACCAAGTAAGGGCTCCATGATTACAACTGAGATTCCTCTGTCTGCCGCATACCGCAGACCATCTGTGCCTGCCTGGTTCTTTGTATCCATGTAGTTGTACTGAATCTGACAGAACTCCCAGTCATAGCTGTCAACTATTCTCTTGAATGCATTGAGATCATCGTGAAAAGAAAACCCGGAATGCTTTACTCTTCCATCCTTTATTGCATCTTCCATCTTTCTGAAAAGCCCGAGGGTTTTAATCTGCTCCAGGTCGCAGTTGCCGATTCCATGGAAGAGGTAGTAATCAACGTAAGGTATATCGAGCCTTTTAAGCTGTTCGTCGAGAATTTTATCGAAATCACCGGGTGATTTTATTAAATGTCCCGGAGATTTGGTTGCCACCCTGACTTTTTCCCTGTACCCATCCTTAAGTGCCCTCCCAACGACCACTTCACTTTCACCATTGTGGTAAATATATGCGGTATCGATGTAATTGATGCCGTTGTCGATACCATGACGTATCATCTGGATTGCCTCCTGCTCATGGATACCGTTTCCGTTGCTCATCACTGGAAGCCTCATGGCGCCAAACCCCAGAACCGATCCCTTCCAGCCATCTCTACCGAATTTTCTGTACTGCATCTATAAAACCCCTGTCAAGAATTGATCACTATCTATTTGAGACTGAATAATGAAAATAACAAAATGGTCGATAAACACTCACACTTGCGATACTGCTTATGAATCAATAGGTATAAGTCTTATCATTTCTATCTTATGTGTCTTGATCCGGCTGCATAAGTCAGGCAAAAGGATCTCAGGTCATTCTCCCATAACCTGTACAAAGATCTCCCTGTTTCGTGGCCTGTTGTCATGATCGATAATCACAATCTGTTGCCATGTTCCCAGAACAAGTCTGCCGCCACTGATCGGTACTGTAATCCCGGGGCCCATCAGTGTCGCGCGAATATGGGAGAAACCGTTATCATCGCCCCAGGTTTGCGAGTGGCGGGAGTGCATCTTTTGTGAAGCAATCTGTTCCAGCTTTTCCCTGACATCCTCTACAAGCGCAGGTTCATATTCAATCGTGCTTATCGATGCCGTGGAGCCGGTGACAAACACCACCGCGGCACCTTCCTTTATTTTTGATTCGGAGATCACCGATGAGACCATATCTGTTATGTCGCGGATATCGGAAAACCCTTTTGTCTGCACGCTGAGAGATTTGCCGTAGACCATTTTTGTCTCCTTTCCTGTTGCAGTCATGCTGCTGAAAAATTTTCAGGGACAGGAATAAAAATAATGATATAGTCCCGGCACGGCAAAGAGCTTCATAAGATTGCTTACGAGTCATGTAAGGGTATAGCGAAATTGCGGGCCCGGAAGTATTTTTTGGCCATATAACAAATCCGTCTTTTTCTTGAATAATTCAGTTTATGGCAATCCGGTTTGATGATTCTATAAAGGAAGAGGTCCGGTCGAGAGCCGATATAGTGGCTGTTGTAAGCCGGTATGTTAATCTGAAATCATCCGGACAGACAATGAAAGGGCTCTGCCCTTTCCATAAGGAAAAAACTCCCTCTTTTCATGTAAATCCTGCACGGGGCTATTTCCATTGTTTCGGTTGTGGCAAAGGCGGCGATATTTTCGCTTTTCTGGAGGAAATCGAGGGACTTGATTTTGGAGAGGCCCTGAAAGTACTGGCGGAGGAAACCGGGGTGGAGCTCCGTCAATCCGAGGCTCCCATTAAACAGCAGGAACAGAACAGCGGCGGTCTTAAGCTCTCAAAAACAGAGATGCTTCAAATCCATGAGCTCGCATCGAAGTTTTTCTACAGCAATATTCGTCCAAACCCCAAGGCGGTTGAATACTTCAAATCAAGGGGGCTGAAGGCAGAAACCGTACGGGATTTCAATCTTGGTTATGCGCCATCCGGCTGGAGCTCGCTTGTCAACTACTGCCAGAAACACGGAATCTCCCCGGCGAAACTTATCTCCTGTGGTCTTGCCCTTCAGAAAGATGGAGGAGGGGTCTATGACCGCTTCCGGGACAGGGTGATGTTTTCACTTTGTGACCTCTCAGGCAGGGTTATTGGCTTTGCCGGAAGGGGCATGGAGGCGGATGCGATACCCAAGTATCTGAATTCTCCTGAGACACCGCTTTATAAGAAAAAAGAGTTCCTCTACGGCTTTCATAAATCAAGACAGGCGGTAAAAGAAGAGGGATACTGTATGATAGTCGAGGGGTATATGGACTATCTGACCCTGCATCAGGCTGGAATTTGCAATGTCGTGGCAGCATCCGGAACCGCCTTTACCCCTGAGCACGCGCACCTTCTCCAGAGGTTCACATCAAATGTACTTCTGCTCTTTGATGGAGACAGTGCCGGGCAGACAGCGGCCATAAGAGCAGTATTTGTGCTTGCTCCCTTTAACCTGGATATATCGATACTGGTGCTTCCTGGTGATGAGGATCCAGACTCGTATGTTCGGAAGTACGGAAAAGAGAAGTTTCTGAAATTGGTAAAAGGCGCCCGCAACTGGGTCGATTTCATCATAGAAAAAATGATCCAGGAACATGATGCAACTACCGCCAGGGGTAAATCCGCGGTTATTTCTGCGCTTCAACCGTTAGTGGATTCGATCAGTGATTCAATTGTAAGGCAGAATTTTAAAAAAGAGCTTTCTGAGCGGCTCGATATAGATGAGAAGCTGGTTTATAGCCGCCTGCAAACGCCAGACAGGAAACAGAATTCAGGTGGAAAACCTGGCAGTCTCAGCAGTGATGATGTATATCTTGTGTCTCTGGAGGGCAGTTTTCTGCGAATATTATTCACAAAGCCGGAGCTTATAAACGAAGCGTCGCAATACGTTGTTCCTGAAACACTTACGGATAGTGTTTCCAGTGATATATATTCTCTGATACTTGAGATAAGTAAGCAGGGCGGGAGTCTTGCTGGTCTGGGAAATCGGACAGATGACCCGGAAGTTAAGCGCATAATATCGTTGTTGCTTGTAAAACCTGCTTTACAGGATCATATAAATGAGGAAATGGTTCAGAAAATCATACAACTTCGTGCCAAATTCCTCAGGTCGCAGATCAGAAATGTAAAGCTTCAGATGAAGACTGAACCAGAACGGAGCAGTGATCTGCTTTTGCAGCTACAGGATTTTTCGAAGCAATTAAAAGAGCTGGATGGGGGACAATGATCAGGAAAAAAGAGCCTAGTAAAGTCAGGGATGTTCCAGGCGACCGTATAACACTCAGGCTTCGCAAACTTGCTTCTCTTCAAGGCTTTGTCACAGAAGCACAGATCGAAGAAGTCGCTTCCAGCACTCAGGACAGAGAGAAAATTCAGTATTTCCTCTCTGCTGAGAATATCCGCATTAATACTTTTGTAAAGGAAAAGGTTCCTCTTTACGAAAGACGCACAAGGCGCATTCTCTCTGCCCGCCGTCAGCCCCGTTACACCGACCCCACATGGGTATATCTGAACAGCGTCGGCAGAGTGCCGCTGCTTTCACGCGGTCAGGAAACAGAATATGCAATGCAGATGGAGTACGCGCAGGGGAAGCTCTTTGACATGGCTTTCCGCCATGAATCCTCACTCGAAAGCCTTTATAGAATCGCTGATGAGCTCAGGCATAACGAACTTGAGTGTATCGATGTTCTGCAGGTAGATGAGGATCAGCTTGAGGGTGATGATGATTATGAAAACCTGCGTAAAGAGTTCCTCAAAGTTATCTCCATTATAAAAAGAAAAACCAGCGGTATTTCAACAATACAGGCGGAAATAGCCAAAAACGGAGATAAAAAAGGGGAGCTTAAGCAGAAGATTCAGAGTATGCTTGATGATGTAGTTGCGTTGTGCAGGCAGCTGCGTCTCAATTCCAAGCAGATTGAGCTGATTCTTGATTCATATAAAACCCTGTTGGAGGAAGACAATAAATCATCACAGTACGATGAATTCATCCACTGGGAAGAAACGCGCAATCAGGCTAAATGCGCAATAATTGAGGCAAATGTCAGGCTGGTTGTAAGCATAGCCAAGAAATATATCCTCAGAGGGATGGAGATAATCGATCTTATCCAGGAAGGTAACCGGGGGCTGATCAAGGCAGTCGAGAACTTTGATTACCGCAAAGGATACAAGTTCAGCACATATGCTACTTGGTGGATTCGCCAGGCTATCTCCAGGGCAATTAATGACAAGTCAAAAGCCATCAGAATTCCAGCCAATACTCTTGACCTGGTAAATAAAACAGTAAGGCTCTGTAAAAAATGGGTCATGGAGTACGGTTATGAACCAAGCCATGAGGAGCTGGCCGAGTCGTTGGGATGTTCAGTAAGCAAGGTGCAGATGGCACTGGAGTATTCGATGGAACCTATTTCTCTTGATATGGAAATAGGAAACGAAGGTGGTACAACCGTTGGCGAATATATAGAAGACACTCATGCTGAAGATCCTTCACTGCGTATCTCTCTTATGCATCTCAGGGACCAGATCAGACAGGTGCTCGATTCTCTTGCTCCCAAAGAAAAAGAGATAGTTACAATGAGGTTCGGTCTTGATGACGGTCGGATCAAGACTCTGAAGGAGATTGGAGAGATCTTCAAT
>CAYLVN010000264.1:5066-5308 GCA_964387115.1 uncultured Fibrobacter sp. | reverse complement strand
TTTATCCAGAATATTGGGACGGCCCTCATTGAGCTTATTAACCATTTCGGATGTTATTCCATGCTCAGTAAGGAACTGGTGTGTTCCCTCGGTGGCCAGTATTTTCATTCCGAGCTTATTGAATTCCTTTGCGACTTCAAGTACTGCGGGCCTGTCTCTTCGAGAAACGCTTATCAGCACTGCTCCCGAGATAGGAAGGGCCTGATTGGCTGCTTCCTGAGATTTAAAAAATGCCATGCCGA
>CAYLVN010000264.1:0-5056 GCA_964387115.1 uncultured Fibrobacter sp. | reverse complement strand
ACTTCACCCGTGGACCGCATCTCAGGGCCAAGCAGCGGATCCACTTCCGGCATTTTATCAAAGGGGAACACTGACTCCTTTACACCGTAATGAGAGATTTTTTTATGCTTAAGATCCAGATCTGAAAGCCTTTTTGAAATCATCAACTGGGTAGCGACACGGGCCATCTGGATATTACAAACTTTGGAGACAAGCGGAACAGTTCTTGATGCCCTGGGATTTGCTTCAAGTACATAAACTTTTTCTTTCTCAATTGCGTACTGGATGTTCATCAATCCAACAACATTGAGTTCTTGTGCTATTTTGCTGGTGTATTTACGGATAGTCTCCAGATGTTTCTTTGAAATGCTTACCGGCGGAATAACACATGCAGAATCACCTGAGTGAATTCCGGCCAGTTCGATGTGTTCCATGACTGCCGGTACGAACGCGTCGGTTCCATCCGCAAGTGCATCAGCTTCACATTCAAGCGCATTCACCAGAAATCTGTCAATGAGAATCGGCCGCTCAGGTGTTACATCGACCGCTTTTGCCACATACTCCCGGAGCATATCCTCATCATGAACAACCTCCATTCCACGTCCGCCCAGCACAAAAGAGGGACGCACCATGACAGGGTAGCCGATCTTTCCGGCAATCGCAAGTGCTTCCTCAAGCTTACAGGCCATTCCTGATTCCGGCATCGGTATATTCAGCCGTTCCATCTTTTGACGGAACAGATCACGGTCCTCTGCAAGGTTTATCATATCGACATTTGTACCCAGAATCTTTACTCCTGCTTCCTGGAGTTCCGAGGCGATATTCAAAGGAGTCTGACCTCCGAACTGTACAATTACTCCCTCTGGCTTCTCCTTTTCGTATATACTGAGAACATCCTCGACTGTCAGCGGCTCGAAGTAAAGCTTATCTGATGTATCGTAATCTGTAGAGACAGTCTCAGGGTTGCAGTTCACCATTATTGTTTCAAACCCTTCATCTTTGAGGGCGAAAGCAGCATGAACGCAGCAGTAATCGAATTCTATTCCCTGGCCGATTCTATTGGGACCTCCTCCAAGAATCATCACTTTGCGCTTCTTGCTGACAGGAACTGTGTCGGGTGCATTATAGCTTGAATAGTAGTATGATGCATCTTCTACTCCACTTACTGGCACAGTATGCCATCCTTGAGCTATCCCGATTGCCTTGCGGCGCTCTCTGACACTCTTTTCCGGAATGGAAAGAATTTTGGCGAGGTATTTATCTGAGAAACCATCTTTTTTGGCCTGTAAAAGCAGATCAGATGGCAGTTCTTTACCTTTGTAAGTGAGAACTTTTTCTTCAAGTTCAACCAATTCTTTCATCTGTGAAACAAACCACTTCGTTACACTGGTAATTTCATGGATCTGGTCGATTGTTGCGCCCTTGCGCAGTGCCTCATACATTATGAAGTGGCGTTCACTGGATGGACAACGCAAAAGATCAAGCAGCTCCTGGAGAGACTTGCGATTAAAATCTTTTGCAAAGCCCAGTCCGGAGCGTCCGTTTTCAAGAGAACGGATTGCTTTCTGGAAAGCCTCCTTATAGTTCTTCCCGATGCTCATTACCTCACCGACAGCCTTCATCTGGGTCCCAAGTCGGTCTTCTGAGCCCTTGAATTTTTCAAATGCCCAGCGTGCAAACTTGACTACAACGTAATCTCCATAAGGTTCATATTTATCCAGAGTACCGCAGCGCCAGTACGGGATTTCCTTCAGTGTCAGGCCGCAGGCCAGTTTTGCGCTGATCAGCGCTATCGGGAAACCGGTTGCCTTAGATGCAAGAGCAGAGGATCTTGATGTACGCGGGTTGATTTCTATGATAACGATGCGGTCAGTCACAGGGTTGTAACCGAACTGTATGTTTGTTCCGCCGATCACTCCGATTGCTTCTACAATTGCGTAGGCCCATTTCTGAAGTCTCTCCTGAACGCTTTTGCTTACAGTAAGCATCGGAGCAGTGCAGAATGAATCACCGGTATGAACTCCCATCGGGTCTACATTCTCAATGAAGCAGACTGTTATCATTTTACCATCTGCATCTCTGACAACTTCAAGCTCAAGCTCTTCCCATCCTACTACAGCTTCTTCTATAAGAATCTGCTTTATTATGCTGGCATCTATACCCCGTCCCGCAATCACACGCAGCTCTTCTACGTTGTAAACAATGCCTCCCCCTGTTCCGCCCATGGTGTAAGCCGGGCGTATCACAACCGGGTACCCGATCTCTGAAGCTATCTTCTCTGCTTCCTCAACAGAGTAGGCAAGCTCACTTCTTGGAAGGTCCACTCCAATCTTCAGCATCGTTTCCTTGAAAGCTTTACGGTCTTCACCACGCTCAATTGCATCAATATTGACACCTATTACCTTCACACCGTACTTTTCCAGTATTCCGGCTTTTGACAGTTCAGATGCAAGGTTAAGGGCTGACTGACCGCCAAGGTTGGGAAGTAATGCGTCAGGACGTTCTTTTTCGATGATTTTGGTTACAGTAGCCAGATTAAGAGGCTCAATATATGTAACGTCAGCAGTTCCTGGATCGGTCATAATAGTGGCCGGATTGGAATTGACCAGTACTATTGTATATCCAAGGCTTTTCAATGCCTTACAAGCCTGGGTTCCAGAGTAATCAAACTCGCAGGCCTGCCCGATTACTATCGGGCCTGATCCGATTATCATTATCTTTTTAATGTCGTTACGCACTGGCATGAAAAAGGTCTCCTTCCGGGGGACTTCCTTGATAAATTTTTATAAAAAAAAGGGCTGCCGGAGCAGCCCTTTAAGGTTTTTCAAAATAACTATAGTAGAAAAAATAATTGTGTCATTGAACGGCAGATTCATTAGCACTGTGAATTTGAAAAATTTCTGATACATGATTGTTTGCCCAGAACTTTAAAAATAAATCCTGATCATCAATAACTCAAGCACTGCGCAGAATTTGTCACTTTTTTTATACATTTCTGTGTCAGGAGAAGCTGCAACAGTACAGAAATGTGTTCTGGTTTCTTCTCAGGGAAAAACCATACCAGTAGAGATTCTGAAAAGACGCAAATTTTCTGGTTTCCTGTTTTGGATCGGTATTGGGATCATTTCATACATGTGGTAATCGACGGGATCAATCTGCAGCACGATTGTACACTTTCCAGCCCGGGCTTCCATATTCCTGATAAAAGGAAACTCCCATGTGGAGATCAATCTTGATGCCTTCTGTTCAACTGTCTTCTCCAACTGCTGCTTATCACTTCTCTGCAGACGGAGCATTGTCATTTTACCTGTTTCATCATCTTAAGACTTTTTTTGCATAAGTCAGATTAATGCCGATAAATGTGTATTCAGGAGGAATACGAGCGTGAGGTGCCCTGTATAAATAAAAAGCAGAAATCATCGTTTCGAAGATTCCTGCTGTGAATTACTTTCTTAAATAGCAATAAGTTGCTGATTATTTTTTGTTCAGTGCTTTTGTAAGCTGCCCGATATGTTTGATTTCTTCTTTTATAAGTTTGTCGATCTCAGATTTCCCCATGTTTTCAGGAACAATCTCTTTCATGGATGTGTATACAACGACAGACTCTTTTTCCATTTCCAGAGCTTTCTTAATAATGTCACAATAAGAATCGAGGCCTTCTAATCCTGTTTTGGTCCCGGAACTGAAAACCATACTGTCGGCAAGTGATTTGAGATAAAGATGAACCATGTTATCCGGATCGTATTCGATCTCCTGCCGGGCGCCTTCTGGAAGGCTATCCCTGAGGTTTTCAAAGAATGTTACATGCTCGCCTTCCCAGTCAGCCAGTTTGGAAAAAAGTTCTTTATTTGAAGGGTTATCTGTTTTGGCTGCTGCCGCAGAATAGAAAGATTTTCCGTTTTTTTCGATCTGAATACCAATACCAAAGACCTCACCAGCATTAAATACGTTTGCCATAAATTACCTCACCGGAGAAATTGTGAACTTTATAAGATAAATTCTGGCACTATCAAATCTGAACCCGAATGTGTTACAAATCTTAATCAGGCCTTACTGAAATCCGGCCACCTTTCAGGATAGAGACTTAAATGTAAATAAACCTCATTTATTCTCACGGTCAAGAAATGTCACATACTTCACCTTTACATCCTTATCCCAGCTGAATTCCTCTATTTGCCAATGTACCTGATAATTGACTATTTTGCCTTTGGGGATATTGATCAATCCCTTATCAATCTCAAACTCACCCGGCATTTTAACAAATGCTCTTGCGCTATCACTGCCGTAAAAAAGAAAGAGTTCACGGTTTGATAACCTCACAAAATTTTCTGACTGATTTTCAATCTGCACGAAACCGATTATCTCTTTGCGGGATTTCAGGTGTTTAAGACCTGAAACGCGGATTTTTACATTATCCTGCGGTTTTATTATAAATTCCCTGGCTTTTGAACCACATCCCGACAGAAAAGAGACAATCAGAAAAGGGATGATCAATTTCTTCATGTTTTTTCCTCTTCAATATTTCAGACTATTGGATATCAGGTGAAGAAAATAGATGATGGCCATTGTTACTCTGATGCACTTCTACAGAATGGGGCAGTAGGGGGTACCTGTTTATAAGCCGGTAGTTCTTCTGCCTCCTCCCCCTGGAAATCTGAAAGCACAAAACATATTCAGAAATTAAAAGATCTTCCACTCGAGCCTCACGCCGACGGTAAGGAAATGCAGCCAGTTTTTGACATATCCATCAGATGGGGGCTCGTAGTTGTCTGACTGCCCTTCTGCGCCCCCACCGATATACCGAAGGTTAAGAAACAGTGTATAGCGGTCGTTGGGAGTGTATCCTGCTCTTATGCTTGCATCTAACAGGGCCCCTTTGATATCGTTGTCATCACCATTGAGGTAACTGACAGGTGCATATATCCCGTCGATTTCAGTTTCCACAATGAAATTAGCGGTCATCTTATGGCTGACAAATGCTTTCAGTGCAGGAACAAGACCCGTGTTGCGGTTTGTTCTATAGAGAGTCCCGTCAGCAGACTGAAAAGTAATAGTTGCATTTCGAATCTGCAGTGAT
>CAYLVN010000263.1:0-5360 GCA_964387115.1 uncultured Fibrobacter sp. | reverse complement strand
ATTACAATAGACAAAATGCAACTTCCGAATCCTATCATTATAAATAAACTATAAATGGTATCATTTCCTTCAATAGTTGCTAATATGGAAATTAAAAGACAAACATTTCCTATAATTCCAATTATAATAGATAAAATGGATTCTTTAACCTTTACTATTAATCTTGAATTCAAAATTCTTAACCCTTAATTTTCTATTCTATTTTCCGCGCTCACGATGAGCGCTCCCAACCGGTGGGATAATGGCCTCCAACGGCGTACCAGGGCGATATCCTGTTAGCGTCCTGTCACATAAACAACACGACGTCTGCCGGATCGAGCACAAATGCCTTCGGTACCGGTTCTTCTGAGATTTTTTCGGCGGTAAGAGTCATTGCCTTTGAAAGGTTTTTTATCTCCTGAGGTATCATCCAGTCTTCAACCATCGTCACCCCGGTAAGATTCTTATTTATACAAACCCAGACCGGCTTGTTTCCTGTATCGGAATCTTTCCTGAGGAAAAGAAACTGCTGGCTGTAGTCGCTGAGAGTTCTCCAGGTTCCTTCTTCACCCAGTACAGGGATTTTCATCTTCAGGTCGTTAACCTGTTTGATCCAATCGGAGAGGTCCCATTGAGGCTTGTCCACGTGGTCGGGGCTGCCATTAACCACATCCATTCGGGTTCTGGCTCCGTACTCATAACCCATTGTCATCATCAGCCCCTTTGAGAACAGAGCCTCAAATGCGTATCTCCCCTTCTGAGCCTCTTTAGTGCCCGGATGCTCACTGGCAAGACGGTCGGTGTCGTGAGATTCAGGGAAAGCGATGGAAGGAGCGATCTTTTTATTTGACTGATGCTGATCGAGTGCCCAGGGCTGATCGTATTTCCACCATTTAGAAGAATTAAACAGATAGTCAAACCCCACATGGGCAAGTGCCTCTATCTGGGATAGTTGACATCCAAGAGTCTCGGCGTAAAACATCGTTCCTGGCTCTCTCTTCTTTGCAGATGAAATCAACTTCTCCCACAGAGGTGCAGGAACCTGATACGCAGCGTCACATCGGTACCCCAGAATTCCCATCTTCTGAAAAAAGCCCACCAGACTGTCCCAGTAGTTCCAAAGTCCCTCTCTGTCGCTTCCGTGCTCATTTTCTATTATCGCCAGATCGCCCCAGACAGTAACTTTGTTGCCGTCACCGGGATCGATAGCAAAAGGGTTAACCAGCCGTCCTTCGCTGTCACGCTTGTACCAGCCGGGGTGCTGCACGGTGAGGACCGAATCAAATGCGGTGTGATTAATGACCAGGTCCATGATTATATCCATGCCGCTGTCTTTACATTTTTTAATGAATTTTTTAATGGGGCCGAAATCTGCGGGATCCTGGCCTTTTTTAAGGAAAAGAGGATTGAGCCGATAGTAGTCCTTTACGGCATAAAGGCTTCCGGAAAACCCGGTTTCGTGGAAAGGATTGACAAATATGGCATTAAAACCCATCTCTTTGACATGGGGAACTATCTCTGCCCAGTTGTCAATTGACTTGAAATGTCGTGGAAAGAGGTTGAAAATCAAAGGCACGTCATCCTGTTTTTTCACAAAGAGCCTCCTAATACGATGTTATCTATAAGACGGGTTCTGCTCTCACGGGTGACACAAGCCACCGCAAGTATTACCGGTACACTGATCTTTTCTACCGGTTTCAGGTAAACTGTATCTGCAAGTTCTATGTATTCAGGATCAAAAAAACCGGCCCGGGAATACTCTTTACGGACCGCATCCTTTATAGCCCCGGCATCGCGTTCCCCACTGCTGTATAAAGCTTCCGCTTTTTTCAAGCCGGCAGAGATCAAGTGTACCTCGCTGCGCTCCGATTGGGTCAGATAGGCGTTTCTTGAACTCATCGCCAGCCCGTCATTTTCCCTAAATATCGGGGCGACATCGATTTTTATGGAAAGATTCAGATCGTGGACCATACGCTTTATCACTGCTACCTGCTGAGCATCCTTCTGCCCGAATACTGCAACCTGAGGGTTAACGATGTTAAATAGTTTAAGTACTACAGTGGCAACCCCGCGGAAATGACCCGGACGCTTTGCCCCGCAGAGTGTCTCGGTAATTTTTTCAACCGAAACGAAGGTGAAATAGGGCTCCGGATACATTTCTTCTACTGTAGGAGCAAAAAGTATGTCACATCCAGCCTCCTGAGCTTTACTGCAATCCTGTTCAAAGAGCCGGGGGTATTTCTGGAAATCCTCTTGAGGCCCAAACTGGGTGGGATTCACAAAGAGGCTCACAGCTGTTATATCCGCCTGCGAGCCTGCCCGTTCCAGAAGTGAAAGATGCCCACTGTGCAATGCTCCCATTGTTGGCACAAGTCCAATCGTTTTTCCGCTTCGTTGATACGTGAGACAGAGATTTTTCATCTCCATCACAGATTTGACAATTTTCATTTTTCTATCCGTTTTCAGTTTTTTTCTTTTCGCTGTTTTTCAGGAAAGCCTTGTCTTTCTCACCCATAGGCTGGTAGAAAGTAGTACCTGGCTTTGCGTTTAGAATCTGGAAAACGATATCCTGAAGATCCTCTTTGCGGTTCACAAAATCGATATCATTTGTGTTGATGACCAGAAGAGGTGTGGAGTTGTAATGAAAAAAGAAATGATTGTAGGCAGAGTTAAGTGCATCCAGATAATCAGCATCCATATTGAACTCGAACGGACGACCCCTCTTTTCGATCCTCTTTAAAAGGACACTGGTTGAGGTCTGGAGGTAAACTACAAGGTCAGGCTGAGCCACAGAGGACTCCATCACCTTTGCGATGTTGTTATAGAGACTGAGCTCATCTTCGTCAAGATTGATAGATGCAAATATGCGGTCCTTGGCAAAAAGATAATCACTGATAGTCACCTGATGAAACAGGTCCTGCTGGGCCACCATTACAGAAAGCTGCTTGAAACGGGAGACAAGAAACCAAAGCTGCGTCTGAAACGCAAACATCCGGCGATCTGTGTAGAATCTGGGCAGAAAGGGGTTCTCTTCAGCTTCCTCCAGAACAGTTCTAGCATTAAACATCTCGGAAAGAAGGCAACTCAAAGTGGTCTTCCCTGCACCTATTACCCCTTCAATGCAGATATAATTCAGGTGACCGGGAATTTTAATTTCTTCTGACATTAAGGATCCCTAATTTTAATTCTGAATAAAATTAATCCTCTGAGTTTTTACTTCTTCATCCATATGCTCAAAAAACCACTTTACCGTTTTTCCTGTGAGAGGCAGCACCCGGTCCGGATCAATCTGATTTAAGCCCTCAAGGACAAATCTTCTCTGCAAAATTCCCCTGTGCGGTATCGTAAGCCTCTCTGTCTTAACTTCAGCATCACCGAACAGAAGCAGATCCAGATCGGCGGTTCTGGGCCTGAGAAGTCCTTTATGTTCTCTTCCCAGTACTCTTTCCAGACCCTCTAAATTCTCCAGAAGAGTCAGGGCTGATCCCTCATAGTATCCTGTAATTATCCGGTTATAGTACCAGGGCTGTTTTTCTGCCACCCCAAGGGGCTCAGTCTCCATAAGAGAGGATCTTTTTACCGGCTCCAGTATGACTTTTTTCAGCAGGCACTCCATTGTGCCTATATTCCGGGCCCTGTCCCCAAGATTACTCCCCAGACTGAGCGCAACGTAAGTCATGAATTGAAATATAGTTTATAATGAGGCAGGCGAAAGTGCAATTACCGATTAAAGATATCCTGCAATCGAATCAAGAGTTACTTCAGAAGTTTCCGATACTGCTTCTGTTTCAGGTTATGTTTCCGGTATCGGCTTCGATACGTTTAATTTTGTCATAACTCAGACCGGTAATCTCCTGGATCATTTGAAAGCTCATTTTCTTCTTCAGCATTTTTTGAACGATTTCATGCAGAGCAGTATCCTCCTGTTCGATCATAGTATTCTCCTGTTCGATCATAGTATCCTCCTGCTCAATCAAAGCATCCTGCTGTTTAATCAAAGTATCCAGCTGTTTAATCAAAGTATCCCCCTGTTCTAACATTTTATGCAACGCAATAACTTCTTTTTCTTTTTTCAAACGTTCTTCTTTACGCAATGCATCTGCTATCGTTTCCATGTATGCCCTGCCATCCCTGTGTTCTTCTGTGAAAAATTTCAAGGACTTACCCGTGAGAGTGGATATCAGCCCGCAGCATCATCTTTAATCTGTCTAATTTCGTCATAACTCAAACCGGTAACCTCCCCAATCATCTGAAAGCTCATGTTCCTTCTCAACATTTTTTGAACGATTTCATATAGAGCAGTATCTTTCTGCTTAATCATGGTATCTTTCAGCCCGATCATTTTATCTTTAAGCTCAATCATGTTATCCTTCTGCTCGATCATACTATCCTGCTGCTCAATCACAGTATCCTTCTGCTCGATCATACTATCCTGCTGCTCGATCACAGTATCCTTCTGCTCTATCTCGCTATCCTTCTGCTCTATCTCATTTTTTTGCTGCTCTAATTTTTTACGCAGAGCAGCAACTTCTTTCTCTCTTCTCAGACGCTCTTCTTTACGCAATGCATCTGCTATCGTTTCCATATATACCCCGCCATCCCTGTGTTCTTTTGTGATAAACTGCACGAACTTATCCGTTAGAGTGAAATCCTTTTCATTCCGCGAAATCAGCCCGCAGCGCCATCTTTAATCTGTTTAATTTCTTCATAACTCAAACCGGTAATCTCCCCGATCATCTGAAAGTTCATGTCCCTTCTCAACATTTTTTGAACGATTTCATGCAGAGCAGTATCTTTCTGCTCTATCTGCTGCTCTATCTCATTTTTTTGCTGCTCTAATTTTTTACGCAGAGCAGCAACTTCTTTCTCTCTTCTCAGACGCTCTTCTTTACGCAATGCATCTGCTATCGTTTCCATATATACCCCGCCATCCCTGTGTTCTTTTGTGATGATTTGCAGGAACTTATCCTTATCACTACTTTTAATTACTGAACCCAGATATATTAACAACACCCCTAAATAAGCGTCACCATTACCACTGCCATCAATTTTTTCAGATATTTTAATTATTTGTGGCAGAATTCCTAAAATATCCACGGTTTTACCATATTTGAGTGCCAGTAAGAACATTTTCAACCTGCTGTCCGCGATCTGTCCCAGATCAAATGCAGACAGATCGAAAAGGTATGCTCTGAAATCAGGCACACAATCTTGAGTCTCCTCTATAATTGCGATCAATGGCTTTATGCTATTGGCAATTTTCCATGGTGTCGTACCATGATAGACTATTATGGAGAGTACATCCGGCAGTAATTCGCATGATGGTTCCTGTTGTTCATGAAGATCCCAGCTTTCGACGATATAACGTAAAAGCTGTTTAT
>CAYLVN010000262.1:0-5365 GCA_964387115.1 uncultured Fibrobacter sp. | reverse complement strand
TGTCAGAAAACTCCATGAAACATTCCGGCAACATGATATAATAAAGCAATATACAGCGATCTGCCACCACCGTCCCCCCGAATTTCAGGGGCGCATAGAGCTTGAGGTAGCGCGTTCTCATGAGCAGCAAAGCGGTACTAAGATGCGCGTGGAGACAGGAGGCCGCCGGGCAAAAAGTACATACCGTATAGTGGAATACCATGGCGATCTATGCCGGGTCGAGGTGTTTCTGGAGACCGGAATAACACATCAGATTCGAGTTCAGATGGCCCATATCGGAGCTCCCATTGTGGGGGACCAGAGGTATGGTGATCTTAAACTGGATCAGAAGGTATTAAAAGGCGTAAAGAACAGGCTTTATCTCCACGCCTTTCAACTCTCCTTTCTCCACCCCGTCAAGGGAAAGAGGATAAAAATCGAGGCTCCTGAGCCCGGGGAGTTCAGGGAACTCATGAGGCTATCTGCATAAAGAACGGGATGAATATGGACCCGGAGATGTTGTCAAATCTGGATAAGGGAAATGTCCGCATACGCAATATGCTTGCGTCTATAGAACGGACATTTCTCCCTGTGGGCTCCACGATTGGCAGATACAGAATAATCGAGGAGATCGACCGGGGCGGGATGGCTGTTGTGTACAAGGCACTGCAGCTCGATCTTGACAGGGAAGTGGCATTGAAGGTGATGCCGGCGAACATTTCCATAAACCGGGGGTTTGTGGAACGATTTCTCACCGAGGCTCATGCGGTTGCAAAGCTCAGCCACCCCAATATCGTAAATATTTATGAAGTAGCTACAGAGAACAACTCCTACTATCTTGCCATGGAGTATATCCCGGGCAAAAATCTCTACTATTATCTTCACTACAACAAGCCCAAGCTGGTCGATGTGCTCGAGATTGTGGTTCGTCTTACCGATGCGCTTTCTTATGCGCATAACCAGAAGATAATCCATCGCGACCTCAAGCTTAACAATGTGATCATGAAAGACCGGCTGACCCCTGTTCTCATAGATTTCGGGCTGGCCAAGGCACTCGAGGAAAATGACTCCGGTGGTATAACCCGCACAGGGGAGATCATGGGATCTCCATCCTATATGGCACCTGAGCGACTCCTGGGAGGCAAGGTTGACCACAGAAGCGATATCTGCTCTCTGGGGATAATGCTTTACGAGATGTTGACATTCAAAAATCCTTATCTTGATCAGCGTAACCTCCACCAGACAACGATGAACGTCATGGAGGCTCATCCCATCCCTCCCCGAAAACTGATTCCCTGGCTTCCGTCGGAAATAGAAGCTATCACGCTCAAGGCGATGGCAAAAGAGATGGAGGCCCGGTATCAGACAATGGAGGAGTTCAAGGCTGATATAATAAGGTATCAGCGCGGTGAACCGGTACTGGCTCATCCCCCGTCATTGTGGTCTAAAGTAAAGCGCTTCGCAAAACGCAACTGGGCACAACTGGTTATAACCACGCTCTTAATCGCGTTTTCGGTTTTATTTGGTACAACCTACTATCTTCAAAGCAGAAAAGCCCTTTCACACTGGCAGCTTGCTTTTATAGATAGATTCGGAAGCAGAACCGACGCTCCTGAATGGGTGTTTTCCGATGGGGCATCGTGGAGTTTCAAAGACGGTACTTTATCAGCCAATTCGAAAAAATTCTCCTTTGCAAAATTGCAGCGCAGGTTTACCCGCGACATGCTTTTTGAGTGTGATGTAAGTGCCGATTCCCAGAATCTTTTCAATGTTGGAGTTTTCCTGTTCGGCGAACATCCCGATTCAGCATACTGTTTTCATCTGAATAAGTCCGGTGAAGCATTACATGGGATAACATTTCCCGGGAAAAAGTTTCTCTTCAGCGACGTGGAGCCTTCAAAGATCTCCCTGGGGACTACAAATCACCTGGTAATAGAGCGTATTCAGAACTGTCTTACATATTCAATTAACGGTGTTGTTGCCGCAAAGGTGTGGGACTATCTTCCACCGCTTGGAAAAGGGCATGACCGTGTTGGTTTTTTTGCTAACGGTTGTCCTGTAAGGTTTGATAATCTGAAGATTTACCGCAGAGCCATTCCCGCTTTGCCATCACCGACTCTGATCGCGGACCATTTCTGGGAACGCGGAGATTATGAAGTAGCGCTTGATGAGTACAGGGGGCTTCTCCAGGACTTCTCATCCACTGAGATTGTCAAGGAGATACTTGTCAAAATGGCTGATTGCATGGTGCGTATGGGAGAACTCAAAGAGGCTTATGAAGTATTGCGGAGAACCCAGACTGTCAGGGGTAAAAGGGATGAGTCGCTCAATGCCAGATCCCTTTTCCTTGAAGGAATAATCTTCAGCAGACTGGGATACGGGCAGGCCGCAGACAGTGTGCTCAGGCTGCTCTCTCAACGTTTCCCCACTCATCCGGTAAATGCTTCAGCGATGACTTCAGCACTCCTGCGAACATCAGACTACCTGCAGGCAGGCTCCCCGCAGATCGCCCTGCAGGAGATCAGAGCTCTGATGGATCAGTACAGGAAGTACCCCGAAAGATGGGGTAAGCTTTATCTGAGTCTCCTTCAATATTACCTTGACAGGAGAATGCTTGACACTGCTCTTTCAATCACCGAACAGATTACCGCTGTTCACGCAAGGGATCCGGAGATCCTGATCGCCGCAAAAAACGCGATGGGGCGCATTTATCTTGACATGGGAAGGAAAGAGAACGCCAGGCTTCTCTTTGACCAGTTTGTGACTACTAACGAAATTACCGATGGTATCTGGGAGTCGTGGATGAAACTGGGTGAAATTTATGAATACGATTTCATGTATCGCGATGCCATAACCGTCTATCAGAAAGTGTTCAGAGAGAGCCCGGTGTCAATACCTGTGCCCTGGATGGCGGCTGTAAAGTTAGGGGAGCTCATGATGAGTGATCCGGAGCAGGCGGGACTGACCTATTTTAAAGAGGTTGCCCACAGGCCTCACCCGTTTCCCAGACCCCGGCTTATCGCAAAGTATTACCTGGGAGAAATAGGCGAGGAGGAGTTCCGGATCTCCTGGCGTGAGCTTTTCCCCGGAGATAACATGTTTCTCTACCATATCGCACGTAAAGAATACTTCAGCGGGGAAAAACGCCTGGGCAAGAACTATCTATCCGATCTGAAACTGAGCCTCTCCTCCAGAACCTGGGATTATTTCCGGATAATTAAGATTCTCAATAACCTTCAGAGGTGGTGATTTACTTCACGACTGAATCAATCCGCACCCATGAAAAACGCGGTATGTCCTGAGATGTTCCAGACCTCATCTTCATTTGGCAGCATGGCCCCGTTTCCTCCGTATTTTGGATCTTCACTGTACCACAGCAGTTTCCATTTTCTATTCAGGGGTGGAACTGAAAGAGGCTCAGGATCAGGGTAAAGCTGGATATCTCTTCCCAGATTGATAATAAGCAGACGATCATTGGAAGGGGTAAGCCCGAAAAAACGGATGATAAAAATCTCTCTTCCAAGTACCGCTCCATCGATACGTTTACGCCCGCTGGTTTTGAAAACCGGATCATTTTTTCTGAGATTTAGGAGATCACAGTGAAGGGAGTAATACTGCTTATTGGAGATTCGTTCCCCGAAGTTCAATTTGCAGCTTAGAAACGCCCTCGGGTTGGAGGGCTCCGGTACTATGGGCCCATTTACAAAAGCGATACTTTCAAATTGTGATAAAAATGATTTTCTTCTGTCTGCAGATCCTGTGGCCTCCTGGCCATCACGATCAGAGAAATAATGAAAAGGTGTTGATGCGGCAAATTCCTGGCCCTGGAAAAGAAGAGGGGTCTGGGGGCCAAGAAGAAGCAGTGCGGTCATGGCTCTGTAGCGGCCGGGACCGGCGAGGTGATGAATCCTTATGCCTCTGCAGGTATTTGCGATCTGATCATGGTTTTGAAGGTAGTTGACAAAACACTCCGCGGGAAGATCCAGTGAGGGGGTCCCTCTGGTTTTTTTCTGCCAGGTGTAGTACTGGCCCTGGTAGAGGTACCCGTACTTTGCAGATGAAATAAACTCCTGGGGTGTTCCCATATAATCGCTGAAATAGGCTTCTGCATGTCCTGTCAGAGCAACCATCGCTGTTCTGTGAAAATCATCATTCCAGAGTGAGTCAAACTTGTATTTACTGAAAAGCGACGAGTCCTGGGGTTCATTTTCCCCTACAATAAGTGCACTGCGCTCGCCGGCCGATTTTCTGACTGTATCGATAATCTCCTGCATTATGTTGACCGGGGAATCATCAAAGGTCTGCTGCGTAGCATCGATTCTCATACCATCAAGGTGAAATTCCTCTATCCAGTAACGGGCGTTTGACAAAAAGTACTCGCGGACAGGAGCACAGAACTCTCCGTCAAAATTCACTGCCACACCCCATTCGGTTTTATGTGAGGATGAAAAGTAGCAGGGACTGTACTTTTCGAACAGGCTTCTCCCCGGGCCAAAATGGTTGTAAACAACATCAAGTATGACACCGATACCCAGGTTGTGTGCTTTGTCAATAAAATGACGGAACCGGTCAGGGTGGCCGTAAGAACGGGAGGGCGCAAACTGAAAAATTCCATCATATCCCCAGTTGAAATTTCCGCTGAAATCGGCTACAGGGAGAATCTCAAGCACAGTGATTCCCATTCGGGAGAGTTCCTCAAGTTCCCTCGATGCCGCATCCCAGGTTCCTTCCTGAGTGAATGTGCCGATATGCATTTCATAGAGGATATTACCCTCCCGGGGAATCCCTTTCCAGGCACTGTCTGACCATTTGAAGCGACCTGGATCGATGACTTTGGAGAGTCCACCGGGTCCATCGGGTTGAAACCTTGATGCTGGATCGGGAAAGACTTTCTCCTCTTCATCAAACTTGAAACCATATAAGACTCCCGGAGCAAGAGATTCGATATGGGCAGAAAAATATCCATTTTCCTCCCGGTCCATGTGTAAGGGCAATGGTATTTCTTTCTGCGGTCTTTCAGAAGAAAAGTCACTGCTGAATACTACCTGAACCATGCGGTGAACGGGTGCCCAAACCCGGAAATGGATACCCCTGTTGTCTCCCAGAAATTCGGCTCCTATTGGAAAGCGCCTCTCTTCGGTATTAATGGCCATAACTCCCCTTTATTGGTCCAGATCGCTTTTAAAACGATATAGTGCACCGGACAATAAGCATCAAAACATTGCGATTGAGTGGAAATTTCCCACAAAAAGGTACCTCTGAACATTCAGTTTCAAGCCAGGCGCAGGCGAATCTCCAGCGGAAAATGAATTTTTAGAGGTACTAAAAATATTAACAGAACCAGATTACCACGTTTTGCAACTCTTATGCCAGCTAAGGCAGATAA
>CAYLVN010000261.1:3821-5370 GCA_964387115.1 uncultured Fibrobacter sp. | reverse complement strand
TCACCATCCCGTTTCCTTTGACCTGAAGCGGTTTGCCGTTAAGGCTGTACTGAAGTTTTGTGTTGTTGGCGACCTGGACATTTAAGCTGTCGCGGGCTGTGAACTCGCGGATATCACCGTTATAGATAACATTCTTCCATGAGTTTCCATCAGAAAAAACCTGCAGCCACACAGAATCACCGGTTACCTGCATGACAAGGCGCATCATTCCGACTGTGTCAACTGCGGCGACAGTGTCAACTACTTGTGAATCAGAAGGCTGGACAGGGGCACCGGAAAAGAGACTGTCATCAAGAAGCGAATCACTGACATTTTCAGGGGCGACCGCGGTTCCTGGTGAATCGGTACCTGACATAAAACCAGGGGCGGATATCCATCCCTTTTTGTTTGCAAAAAAGCTGAATCCCGCAAGAAGAGCTATGAGAATGACGGCAACCATGAGCATCGGGCTGCTGCGCTCTTCCTTTTCTTTCATCGAGACATGAATCTTTGATGAGGAATCGGAGCCTAAATTACTGAGAGTGATTCCTCTTTCCATGTAGAATTTCTTGAGAATCTCTTCAGGATCAAGCGTCAGGTACTTGGCAAGTGACCTGAGATAAACACGGACATAGGGATCTGCAGGAAGCGACTCGTATTCACTTGCTTCAAGAGATTTGATATAGTTTACATTCAATCTCAGATCTTTCGCGATCGTTTCAATAGTGATGCGGCGATTGATCCGTTCTTTTCTCAGGAGGTCTCCAGCCCTTTCTCCAGAGGGCACCTGAGGTGTGAGATCCGACTGGTTATTTTCTGACATCTGCGGATTCCTTTCGGACGTTGAATTCCTTGAAAAGAGAAATCGTACTGCTCACAGGCAGACCTACGACATTGTAGTAGCAGCCTGTTATTTTATCTACAAATATAAGTGCCTGCCCCTGGATGGCGTAAGCACCAGCTTTGTCAATGTATTCGTCTGTGTCGAGATAATCGTCAATTTCCTCATCACTGATTTCCCTGAAAAACACATCAGTTGATGAAAATCCGGTACTGCAGAAACCATTTTCATAGCACCTCAAAGCAACACCTGTTAAAACCCTGTGGGGCTTTCCGGAAAGACTTTTAAGCATCCTGAATGCATCCTGTCTCCCAGCGGGTTTCCCCAGAACCTGCTGCCCCTGCACGACTATTGTATCTGCCCCAAGCACAAGGAATTCGGGATAATTAACAGCCACCATCTCAGCTTTCAGGGCGGCAAGTTTCTGGATCGATCCATTAAGGTCAGATGAATTAAGGTGCTTATGCTCCTCTATAAAAGGAGGGATAATTGTGTCAAATGTAAATCCCATCTGAGACATGATCTGCTTCCGGCGGGGTGATCCGGATGCCAGAATGATCTTTCTTCCGGGGTTTTTCCAATCTATCATAAATATATAGTATGACCTGAATTACAGACAATTTCAAAGGTGAGCAAGTTTATGTTAAATAAGAAATATAGCATCGGGCAGGGGGAGAGTGAAACATATATGGGGTATAAAGCCAATAAGGGGGGTTGGAGGGGTACTGG
>CAYLVN010000261.1:0-3811 GCA_964387115.1 uncultured Fibrobacter sp. | reverse complement strand
CGGGTCAGAGATGACTTAAGGATTTTCCACGGGTGGATTTAACGAGTTAAGTTGCTGTTTCACCCCTGAGGTGACTTTGGGACTCTCCACAGTTCCAATTTAACGTGTTAAGTTAATCTTTCTCCCCTGAGGTGACTTTGGGACTCTCCACAGTTCCCATTTAACGAGTTAAATCACTCTTTTTCCCCTGAGGTGACTTTGGGACTCTCCACAGTTCCCATTTAGCATGTTAAGTCAATCTTTCACCCCAGGTGACGCAGTGACTTGTCACAGGTGCATTTGACGAGTTAAGTTACTGTTTCACCCCAGAGATAACTTTGTGACTCCCCCAGGTACATTTAAACGAATTAAGTCACTCTTTCACCCCAGAGATTATCTTTGTTCTCATTCAAGATACAAGAAAAATAGCTCTACTCTACCAAAGCCATCTTTATTCATCATTCATTTACTGCTAAATCAGTTATTTTATAGACTATCCAGACTTTATATTAAGGTCAACAATAACTTGAAAGTGGAATGCTCAAAATATTCAGAAACCAAAATTCAATGAAAAATATGCAGAAAAAAATTGAGATAGCCTGCAAAGCAGCGATTGAAGCGGGAAAAATTATTCTCTCACTCCAGGGAAAAACCTCAGCCCGGGACAAAGGTGCCAGCTATAATCTTGTTACAGTGGCTGATATGAGCGCAGAGAAGAAGATCCTCTCCTGCCTGAAAGAATCTTTCCCTGAAACATGTATTCTCAGCGAGGAGACATTTTCCTCTCAGAGCACCATCGCGGATAAGCTCTGGATAATAGATCCTCTGGACGGGACAAACAATTTTGCCCACTCTATTCCACAGTTTTCAGTTTCTATCGCCTATGCGGAAAAAGGTGAGGTTCTGGCCGGCGTGGTTTATGATCCATCCAGAGATGAATTATTTACTGCAGAAAAGGGTGTGGGAGCGTTTCTTAATAGTAAACACATCCAGGTGTCTTCCCGGGGCTCTCTTAAAGAATGTGTGCTCTCAACCGGATTCTATTATGAAAGGGGAGAGATGATGGAGAAGACCCTGGGGGCGATCTACCGGTTGTTTAAGGCAGATATTCAGGGAATCCGCAGGATGGGGAGCGCGGCGCTTGATCTCTGCTGGACAGCATGTGGAAGATTTGACGGGTATTTTGAATACATGCTCTCCCCATGGGACTTTGCTGCAGGATCGCTTATTATTAAAGAGGCCGGTGGGGCGTTCTGTGACAGGGATGGGCTGCAGAATGGATTGAATGGCAGGGGAGTAATCTGTAGCAACGGAATTATCCATGACGAGTTGGTAAAATTGGTCAGGTATGAGGATTATAGAGTGCCGCAATTTAAACAGGTTTCTGCTTAGGTCACACATGGGAATATAGAGAAACCATACCGCTTAAACAATAAATATTTGCCCTCTCTTTCCGTAAACTCTATTACGGGCCAATCCCAGAAAGGTATGAAGAAAAAAAGCCTCTTTTGTATGATGAAAGCGAATGAAATTATTTTAAAACTCTTATATTAACCTGTTAAGAATTATCAGAAGAAAAACAATGATTGAACGAAACGATTTATGCTGGTGCGGAAGCGGTAAAAAGTATAAGAAGTGTCATTTCTTTGAAGACAAAAATACCAGCACAGCAGCTCCTGTGCGGCGGTCCAGACCAAAAAAGGGTCTGATCAAAACTCCTCAGGAAATGGATGGGATGAGAGCTGCGGGTGCTTTCAATGGACGCCTGATGGATTATATCCGTCCTTTCATAAAGGCTGGTGTAAGTACCGAATACATAAACAAACTGGTTCATCAGCATACAATTGATAATGGCCATACTCCGGCGTGCCTCGGGTACCACGGTTTTCCAAAATCACTCTGCACTTCGATAAATAACGTAGTGTGCCACGGTATTCCGTCCGAAAAAGAGATCGTAAAAGATGGGGACATAATCAATATAGACCTCACCACAATAGTGGGTGGCTTCTACGGCGACTCATCTGAAACATTTATGATAGGTAAAGTGACACCCGAAGCGAAACATCTGGTTGAGGTAACCGCAAAAGCGTTAATCAAGGGAATTGACGCAGTAAAACCGGGTGTTCCTCTGGTTGCGATTGCAGAAGCTATTGAGCCTTTTGTGGACTCTCAGGGTTGCTCAGTTGTCAGACAGTACACGGGGCATGGAATCGGGAAAAAGTTTCATGAAAATTTCACCGTTTATCATCATGTTGACCCTGATTGTGAACCGATAATTCTGGAACCCGGCATGACCATGACTATCGAACCTATGATTAACCTGGGCGGATATAAAGTAACAACAGACAGAGTTGACGGATGGACTGTGAGGACAAAGGACGGTTCCCTATCAGCGCAGTTTGAACATACGATTCTGGTTACAGAAAACGGGGCAGAGGTACTTACTCTTACCCCTTCTCAGAAGAGCTCCGGGATCAGACTCTGTGTGAATGATTTACAATTCAAATAACAGAGCAGATCCGGGACATATGATAGAAAATAAAAAGATTTCTGAAAAGGTCGTACTCGCAGGACTTCAGACTGCCGGAACCGACCCTGCACTGTTTGAAGAAGACATGCAAGAGATGCAGCTTCTGTGCGAAACTGCTGATGCCACTGTTATTGCCAGTATTTCCCAGAAACGTCAGAGCCCCGAGTCATCAACTTACATGGGCTATGGGAAAATTGAGGAGATCCGCGGCATCATGAAAGCTGCAGAGGCAAAGACTCTGATTGTCGATGCGCAGCTTTCACCGGGACAGATCCGTAATCTCGAAAAAATCGTGCAAGGAAAGGTGATTGATCGTAGTCAATTGATTCTTGATATCTTCGCGAAACACGCACGCACTACTGAAGCAAAAATTCAGGTCGAACTGGCACAGATGCGCACTCTTTATCCGAGGCTGACCCATGCCTGGACCCACTTCTCTCAGCAGGTTGGAGGAATAGGAACACGCGGACCCGGAGAAAAGCAGCTTGAAGTCGACCGTCGCCTTGTACAGAAAAAAATCTCCGATCTTAAAGACAAACTCAAGAAAATTGAGAAAAACAGGCTTACACAACGAAAAAGTCGTGATGAGGCATTCAGGGTATCTCTTGTGGGATATACCAATGTTGGGAAGTCATCTCTGCTCAACGCTCTTTGCGGGGCAGATGTTCTTGTGGAGAACAAACTGTTTGCTACACTTGATACATCGACCAGACGTGCTTTCATTCCCGGTGCTGGAAAAATGGTTGTCTCTGATACCGTAGGCTTTCTCCGCAAGCTCCCTCACCACCTTGTAGCTTCTTTCAGGAGCACTCTGAGTGTCGTCTCCGAAGCCCAGCTTCTTCTTGTGGTCATGGATGCATCGAGCGAGTGGGTCGAACAGCAGCTTCAGACTGTAGATTCAGTATTGAAAGATCTTGGCGCAGAAAACATTAGAAGGCTTTTTGTCTTCAACAAAATTGACCTTGTCAAGGATCCTTTTGTGAGGAAGCACCTCTCGATATTGTATCCGGAAGCTTTATTTATTTCGGCACATAATAAAGAGGACATCGCAACACTGAAGGAACATATCGCCGGTGCAGTTAAAGATTTTGAAAAAGAGAAGCAGATCGCAGAAATTATCCAGCAGAAGACAAAAAAACTGGCCCGTTCCTGAGTGACTGAAAGCGGTTTTAATGTTTAGTATTCCACTTCCGGAGATGGTTTCAAGACCTTCCCCAGAGATGACTTAGTGCCGGGACCCAGGGTCCCTTTTTCACCTCAGGGATGAAATAGTAACAATGCAAAATTCCCAAATTCATCTCT
>CAYLVN010000260.1:1810-5388 GCA_964387115.1 uncultured Fibrobacter sp. | reverse complement strand
GAGTAAGAAAAACCCAAGTTATCAAAGCTCCCAGCGATATTTTGGCCGATGCTGCTGCTTGTGCACAGTCTTCTGCCGGAGCTCCAATAGAGTTTCCACCATTTCTGCGGAAGGAAGCCAAACGTAAAGAACGGGTGTATGTTTCCAAGGGAAGCGTAATCACTCAATATGAAGATGATATGGATGTGCCGACATTCCTGCGCAAGCAGATGCAGTAGAATGGCACTGATATTAAGAATGTTGTTCATTGGTAAAGTCAACCTCCGGCTGATGCCGGAGGTTGACTTTACCTGAAAATCTCCAATAGCGGGTAGTCTTAATGACAAAAAGATTTAATCGTTTAAGGAAAAGAAGATGAACGAACTCAAACTACAGCTTATTAAAGAGGCCTCCCAAAGGCATAACAAAATTTTCCCCTGTTCGCATAAAGAACATCTCTCAGACTGCTTTACATGTCAGGGCAATCAGATTTTTTTCTGGTACAACACTGAAGACCAGAGTACTCATGTGATTATCGATAAAGTGAATAGAGTGGTGGAAAACCCCTGCTGATCAGCCCGGAGGCCACTTCATATCTCTGCCGCTGAGTATGTGCACGTGAATGTGCGCGACGCTCTGTCCTGCCTTTTCTCCATAGTTAATTACAAGCCGGTAGCTCTTCTCATCCAGGTTTTCTTCCTTGACAAATTCTGAAATGGAAGCAAAAAGATTCTTAAAGAGGTCTCCTTTTGATGATGGTACATCGTGGATACCTGAATAATGTTCTTTGGGGATGGCCAGATAATGATATGGAGCCTGGGGACTTATATCTTTTATTATAAGAGTTGAGTCGTTCTCAAAAACTCTGGAAGCTGGAATTTCGTTGCGGATTATTCTACAGAACAGGCAGCTGTTTTCCATACCGGAATCTCCTTTCTATGTCTCTACATTGCGTGCCTTTAACGCCTTTGATGTGAAAATATACTATGGGGTAACTCTAAGAATTTATTTTCCGCTGCGGCCGGCTGTGAATTCTATTTCAGCTGTCGTTGTACTCAATCGACGAATCACAGAGGATTGTCAGGTACCACCATGATGTTTTGAGCTACGTGCGATAACTGGATAGTATATTCTGATTTATGACAAACAGGGAATCTATGCGGTAAAGAGGAAGAAAATATGCCTGTAGAGGTTTTGTTGACATTTTTTGCAGCATCAGTTGTTCTGGCGGTTGCGCCGGGGCCGGACAATATCTTTGTACTGGTTCAATCTGCATTACACGGAAGGCAGTCCGGAATCTTTGTAACGCTGGGGTTGTGTACTGGTTTAATTGTACATACGACTGCTGCTGCAATCGGTGTAGCATCAATACTGAAAGTGTCCACTCTTGCATTTATGACTTTGAAAATCATTGGTGCTGCCTACCTTCTCTTTTTATCCTGGCAGTCATTCAGGGCATCTGTAACGAGTGTTGATTATAGAGAAACAAAGTGTTTGAACAGTTTTCAGATGTATCGGCGTGGTGTATTTATGAACATCACAAATCCCAAAGTCGCGATATTTTTTCTGGCTTTTTTGCCGCAGTTTGTGAATTCAAGTTACGGAGCGGTATTGCCTCAGTTTTTTATTCTCGGGGGAATTTTCATTGCCGCAACTGCACTTGTATTTGGAACTGTCGCTTTTCTGGCAGGGATCATAGGTAATGTTATTTATCGGTCCCCCAGGGCTCAAAAAATCATGAACTGCATTGCAGGAACTGTCCTTGCCGCACTGGCGATTAAACTTGCTGCAGTCAGGTCTTAGATGCCAATATCAGGTATTAAAGGTTTCCAACAGGTTCTTTCTCAGCATCTGTATTTTTCCGGTGTATGTGTTTCCTGACTTCCTGCAGTGTTTCCGGGATCTCCATATATAGCCGAATAGGCATGGTGGAGTTCTGTGAATGTCTACAAACATTACAAGATTGCTGAACAATGCGTTCCCATTGTATTTTAGTCATTCTCTGAATTTCAGAGAAAATCTCAAATTTATCAGAAAAGGTCAGTTTATGGCAAATGTAAAATTTTACGCAGGGGAATCGTTTCCCCTCGAGATGCACAAAGTACGTATTATCCAGAAATTGAACCTCATACCCATTGAAGAACGTCAAAAATGCATGGAAGCTGCCGGCAATAATACCTTCCTGCTTAAAAACCGGGATGTATTCATGGATATGCTCACAGACAGTGGTGTAAACGCGATGAGCGATCGTCAATTGGCTTCGATGATGGCAGCTGATGACAGTTATGCCGGAAGCGAGACTTTTACCAGACTTGAAAAGATGGTTAAAAAGTTTTTCGGAGTTGAGTATTTCCTTCCTGCACATCAGGGACGGGCCTGTGAAAATATAATCTCACATGTATTTGTCAAAAAAGGCAGTGTAGTTCCCATGAACTATCACTTCACCACCTCAAAGGCGCACATTACTCTTAATGGCGGTACGGTTGAAGAGATTATTGTTGACGAGGGATTTAAAATAAAGAGCGACTGTCCGTTCAAGGGTGATATAGATATAGATAAGCTAAAAGACGTGATAAACAAATGGGGAGCAGAGAATGTCGCTTTCGTGCGTGTGGAGGCGGGGACAAATCTTATTGGCGGTCAGCCAGGATCGCTTCAGAATCTAAGTGAAATCAGCAGCATCTGCCGTTTACATAAAATACCGCTTATTTATGATGCCAGTCTTCTTGCAGATAACCTATACTTCATCAAGAAAAGAGAAAAAGCATGCGCAGGCATGTCTATTCATGAGATCATACTCAAGATCGCCTCCCTTTCCGACGTGATCTATTTCTCTGCCAGAAAGCTGGGTTTTGGACGCGGGGGTGGCATTTGTACAAATAACAGTGAATACTTCTATAGAATGCGGGAGATGGTTCCTCTTTATGAAGGATTTCTCACCTATGGCGGGATGTCAGTAAGGGAAATGGAAGCCATAGCCGTCGGTCTTGAGGAGACTCTTGATGAAGACATGATAAGCCAGGGGCCTATCTTTATTGAGCATATGGTAAAGGAGCTTGATCGAAAAGGCATCCCTGTGATTACTCCTGCAGGTGGCCTGGGGTGTCATGTGGATGCAAAGGCATTTCTGGATCATATTCCTCAGTGTCAATACCCTTCAGGAGCACTGGCTGCGGCCTTCTATATCGCCAGCGGTGTGCGAGGCATGGAAAGGGGCACTCTGAGTGAACAGCGTGATGAGAATGGAGTCGAGCCGATGGCCCACGTGGAGCTGCTCCGTCTTGCTGTTCCAAGGCGTGTTTTCACTTTATCTCAGATCAATTACGCTGTTGACCGTCTGGCTTGGCTTTATGAGAACCGCAGACTGGTTGGTGGTCTTAAATTTGTTGAAGAACCGAAGATCCTGCGTTTCTTCTTCGGAAGACTGGCACCGCTTTCTGACTGGCAGATAAAGCTGGTTGAAAAGTTCCGTAAGGATTTCGGGGACAGCCTGTAATTTCTCTGAAGGGATTCGCTTTTATAGCGAATCCCTTCACATCTCAATTCCTCTGATGTACACTCCTTCAAGCCTTATCATCCCAACATCTTACGGTTTTTTG
>CAYLVN010000260.1:0-1800 GCA_964387115.1 uncultured Fibrobacter sp. | reverse complement strand
CGCCTGCGACTTTCAGGATAGATATTTTAGTTAACATCATTCCTGGAAATATAATGTGCTTTCCCGTGC
This sequence comes from uncultured Fibrobacter sp., assembly GCA_964387115.1. Taxonomy (GTDB): domain Bacteria; phylum Fibrobacterota; class Chitinivibrionia; order Chitinivibrionales; family Chitinispirillaceae; genus JAAYIG01. Next base: position 1,731 of record CAYLVN010000260.1, on the reverse strand, counting down.
AGCTTTCACCTTTTGGAGAAACTGGAAGTCTGAACCCCACCTGTTTAAAAATCCATCTTTGAGCTGATTTATGTACCCCTGATCAGGGCGAAATACACTTGTCTTTTGTTGGGTACGGGTCGGCTGCAAGCGATTAAATGTAAAGCATTACACTTGGCCTTTCTTTTGCATACCAATTAAAATAGAGAAACAGAAGCAATTTCCCAGATGTAAATGGAGGAATGTATGGAAACTGGTGGCGGCAATCCCTGGGGAGGGGATTTTGTCGGCCCTGGGCTTTACGGATATCTTCCTGAGGAGCGTTTTCGGGAGATGTTATTAACGGAGCGCAAGCGCACAGAGCGATCAGGAGATCCGTTTGTGCTGGCCTTAGTGGATATTGGAGATTTGTTGAATGTTTCTGATTTCTCCGGGGTTCTTGGTGTACAGAAGATAATGGAGTCGCTGGGGGAGAATGTAAGGGAGACCGATATTCGGGGGTGGTATGAGAGAAAGAGAGTTCTGGGAATAATTTTCACCGAAATTACGGGACTCGATAAGAGCATTTTTTCTGAAAAGATCAGGAAACAAGTGGAAAGAGTTCTGGGGGGTTGGGTAAGAGGGCAGGTGGAGATCACTGTGTACAGTTTTCCCTCAGATAAGGAGGCTGGTTCCAGGGAAACTCTTCTTACCTTTTATCCTGAGGCGGATCGTTCAAAAAGAAGAGGGCTCTTCTTGATGGCCAAGCGGGGGATTGATATTCTGGGGGCCTTATCGGGGCTTGTCATCTTCTCGCCTCTATTTCTTCTGATTCCTTTTCTGATAAAGCTTACATCACCGGGGCCGATCTTTTTTTCTCAGAAAAGAGTCGGTCAGGGTGGAGAGCTCTTTACTTTTCTGAAATTTCGTTCCATGTACATCGACAGTGATGATTCGATACACCGGGACTATGTCTCCCGTCTGATAAAGGGGGATATAAAAGAGCAGAAAGTGTACAAAATAAGCAGCGATCCCAGGGTAACCGCGGTGGGGCGGTTTTTGCGCAAGACCAGCTTTGATGAGCTTCCGCAGTTTCTCAATGTGCTCAGGGGTGATATGTCTTTAGTGGGGCCCCGCCCCCCCATTCCCTATGAAACGGCCCAGTACAGTCTCTGGCACACACGCCGTCTTATGGAATGTAAACCAGGTATCACCGGTTTCTGGCAGGTGGAGGGAAGAAGCAGTACGACATTTGATGAGATGGTGCGGATGGATCTTCAGTACAGTAGAAAAAGATCACTGCTTTTAGACCTTAAACTGATTCTTAAAACACCACTGGCTCTATTGACAGCCAGAGGGGCTTATTAAAGTGAAGGAGTAAGAGATGCTTGGCATAGGAGTAATCGGCTACGGCTACTGGGGACCGAACATAGTCAGGAATTTCAGTGCCCTGGAGGGAGTAAGGGTGGTGGGGATAAGTGACAAGAACACCGATATCATATCCCGTCTGGCCGCCGCCAATCCATCGATACGCACCTGCTCAAATCCCATGGAGCTTATCGAGGCGCCGGATGTTGATGCGCTGGCGATTGTGACCCCGGTTTCCACTCACTATGAGCTGGCCAGGAAGGCTCTGGAGAATGGAAAACATGTGTTTGTGGAAAAGCCCTTCACTGCCTCATCGGCCCAGGCAGAAGACTTGATAGAGCTGGCGGAGACAAAAAAACTCAAAATCATGGTTGATCATACTTTTCTCTTTACAGGCGCAGTACG